>JAKQLF010000247.1 GCA_029567325.1 Bacteroidota bacterium
AATCCCGAATTGGGTTCGTCACAAAACAAATACCTTGGATTTAAAACAATGGCACGTGCAATTCCTACACGTTTTTGCATTCCACCACTTATTTCAGATGGGTATTTCTTGTGTACGCCTTCGAGGCTGACCCTTTCCAAACAGCTGTCTACTTGAGCTCTTTTTTGTTTCGCTGTAAAGTTGGTAAACATGTCCATTGGAAATCTGATATTTTGCTCAATGGTCAATGAGTCAAATAAAGCATTGCCTTGGAAAAGCATTCCTATATTCATCCTCAACTCTTGCAAAGCTTGTTTTGATAGTGAGCCAAACTCTGTTGTATCATACCATACCTTTCCAGAAGAGGGAACTACCAAACCAACCAAAATTTTCAGTAATACTGTTTTTCCTGCACCACTCCTGCCAATGATCAAATTTGTTTTTCCTTTTTCAAATTCAAAATCAATGCCTTTGAGCACTTCCTGATCACCAAAACTTCTTCTTATTGCTTCACACCTTATCATTTGTCAATATGGTTTATGCCGTTAAAACTACAGCGATGAGGTAATCTGCTACCAAAATAAGGATGTCACTATAGACAACCGCTCTTGTACTAGCCTCTCCCAATTCAATACTACCACCTTTTACAAAATACCCTTGATAACACGATACAGAGGTAAGTATATAGGCAAAAACAAAAGATTTGACAAACATCATAAAGAAGTTGTAGGGCAAGAAAAATGCTCTCACGCCTTTGATGTAGTCTCCTGCCATAAACAAACCTGTTGGGACTGTTGCCAGGTATCCTCCAATGATACTTACACCCGCAGCAATGATGACCAAAAGTGGAATGATCAAAACTGCAGCAATCATTTTGGGTAGTACAAGGTATGCAGAGGTATTTACTCCCATAATTTCCATGGCATCAATGTGTTCCTTTTGACGCATACCACCCAATTCTGCAGCCATATTGGATCCCACTTTCCCTGCTAATACTATACAAGTAATGGTTGGTGCCAATTCGATGATGGTCATGTCTCTTACAATGTAGCCAATATAATATGCAGGTATCAATGTACCTTCCATCTGATATTTAAACTGTATAGCAGTTACCGCACCTATGAATATGGATATCAAGAAAACGATGGGCAAAGATCCTACACCGATGTCATACATTTGACGTATGGTCTCATTGTAATACATCCGCATATTCTCTGGTTTGGCCAGAATGCTTCGTTTCCACATAAAGAATTTTCCAAAATGGAATAACAAACTTTTGATCATGATATATATATGACTATTAAAGTAAAATAGTTCATTATCTTCTGAACTAAAAAAGAAAAGTCAGTATTTACTACCTTGTCTTTTATTAAAGCTGCGAAAATAAGATTACTTCTTGGCTTACTCCCCATCATTCCTTTAATTTGGATAATTTTAGAAAAAATACTCATCATGCATAAAAATGTAATCATTACAGGAGGCAGCAAAGGCATTGGCAAAGCTATTGCTTTGGAGCTTGCCGGAGCTGGTTTCAACATTGCCATTTGTAGTAGAAATGGTGACGAGGGAAACCAATTAATTACTGAACTGCAAAATATCAACGCTCAGGGACATTATAAAGCTTTTGTTTGCGATGTCAGGAAGAAAATGGAAGTGATCAATTTCGCTGATCTTGTTAAAGAGTTTTTCGAAAACAAAATCGACGTGCTCATCAACAATGCTGGAACTTTCATACCTGGTCTGATTACAGAAGAAGAGGAAGGCAACTTGGAAAAAATGATCGAAACAAACTTGTATAGTGCCTATCACCTTACACGAGAACTTATTGGTTTAATGCAGAGCCAAAAAAGTGGCCATGTGATCAACATGTGCTCCATTGCCAGCGAAATTGCCTATCCCAATGGTGGTTCTTACAGCATTTCCAAATTTGCATTACTTGGATTTTCTAAAGTTCTCAGAGAAGAAATGAAACCATACAATGTCAAAGTTACTTCCATTTTGCCCGGTGCAACTTGGTCCGATAGTTGGAAAGGTGTTAATCTTCCAAAGTCTCGATTGATGCAGTCAAAGGATATCGCAAAAATTGTTTTATGTGCGCTAACTTTGAGTGATTCAGCAACCATGGAAGAAATTGTTGTGAGACCGCAGTTAGGTGATTTGTAGGAGATCAACTTTTTAGCTCATTGCTTTTTGTATAAATATAAAAGCATTTTGAAAAAAGGGGATAAAAACAAAATGCCTTTATCCCCTCTCTCTACATAATTATTATATTTATTTCATTCTGGAAACTGATCCTCCAGAACTTGTTTTACTTTCTATTTTCCCGGAATTTGTCATACCTGAATATCTGATAGATCCACCTGAACTCGCATGTGCATTCAAGCCTTCAGTCACTTGTATGGATAAAGATCCACCTGAACTAGACCTAGCAACTGCCTCCATACTTTTATGCCCGTCAGCATCCAGACTGCCACCAGAACTCACTTCCAAAGAAGCCTTTTGTGATTTTCCTTTCAATTTCAATGTGCCACCACTAGAGCAATCAGCTGTTAATGTTCTTGCATCCACAATAACGTCTAGGTAAGCTCCACTTGAAGCACCTACCTCCATATC
>JAKQLF010000032.1 GCA_029567325.1 Bacteroidota bacterium
CCTTTTTTCTAGTCTTGCATCACCGTACAGACTAGTGCAGTTTTTTCCTTCCATCATTTTTTATTACAAATATATAAATTATTCATAATATATATTTAGATGTGTCCTAACCTCAGGCCATGAGCTGCGAGCTACGAGCCACGAGCTGCGAGAATGCTGAAATCAATTTCTTGCCCATCAGCACTCCCGCATGCCCCTGCATGCGACACGCCCCTGCTTTTGCAAGAGACCTGTCCCTGCTTCTGCAAGGAATTGAATTCTTCTTGAATTCCCATTGAAATCTCATTGAAATCATATTGAATTCCCACGTGTCCCTGCTTCTGCAAGGGATTGAAATCCCGCTTGTCCCTGCTTCTGCAAGGGATTGAACTCATATTGAACTCCCACGTGTCCCTGCTTCTGCAAGGGATTGAAATCCCACGTGTCCCTGCTTCTGCAAGGGATTGAACTCCTATTGAACTGATTGCATGAAAAACGTACGCAATTCATTTGCCCAAGTCTCGGGAACTTCCAGGGCAGCAAAATGACCTCCTTTTGAGAATGCTGTATATCTTTTTACATTTACCATCCTATTAGCCCAATCAAGTGGTAGTGGAGCATCACTTGGAAAAGAGGCGACTCCTGTTGGTACTTGCACCTTCACGATAGGCTTTGGACCATATTCACCATATGCAGCATGAGCATTTTCTGCATAAACCCTTATGGAGGAATTCATTGTCTCAGTTACCCAATAGATCATGATATTGGTGAGTAATTCGTCTTTGGTAAAGCAATTTTCGATATTTCCTTTATTGTCAGACCATGCGTAAAACTTTTCTAAAATCCAGGATGCCAATCCTACGGGAGAATCATTGAGGGCATAACCCAAGGTCTGTGGCTTGGTAGAATGCAGAGAAGCATAAGCACCTTCAGCGTACCACCAATTCTGGATGAATTGAGTAAATTCTAGTTCAGATGAAGTCATCGTACTTGGATCTTCCACGCCTGTTGGATACCCCACATCGGTCAGATGAATGGCCTTTAATGATTGAGGAAAAGCAATGGCCAACTCTTTGGTGATGCCTGAACCAATATCACCACCTGCTGCGAAATAACTCTTATAACCAAGGACTTCAGTCATCAACTTCTGCCACAAAACCGCGACTTTTTGATCGTCAAGTGCAACTTTACCAGAAAAACCAAAACCAGGTATGGAAGGAATGATGACATCAAATGTCTCGTTTTCATTGCCTTTTTGTTTGTCAACTTTGGTGAGCAATGGAATTACTTTAAGGTATCTTACGAAAGAATCTGGCCAACCATGAGTCAATAGCAATGGTTTAGGGTTCACACCTTTGCCTTTTTGATAAATAAAGTGGATCTCTACCCCATCGATGGTTGTTTTATAATGAGGAAACTCATTCAATTTTGCCTCTTGTTTTCTCCAATCAAACTCAGTCTGCCAATAAGAGACCAATGATTTCAAATAAGTAGGATTCGTGCCATAAGTCCAATCATTTTTAGCTGCGGCGTCCGTCCATCTTGTTGTCTGAAGCCTGTATTGAAGATCAGTTAAGACCTTTTCGGGAATTTCGATTTTAAATGTTTTCATTTCGTACTTGTTTAAATCTTGTGCTTTTGAATAAATAAATTGTACCATACATAACCATAAGAAAATTGTCTTTTTCATTTTTGAGTGATTTGTTGATACAAAGATAGAACCCGACCAAAGGCGAATCAGAACACTAAATGCGGTAAAAAGAGGACTTTTTTCTGTTTTGGTTATCAGGCGGATTTACCTTATTTAGACAGCATTGCGATAGGCCAAAGGTGTGATGCCTTCACTTTTTTTAAACATGCGCACGAAATAGGATGGTTCTTCAAAACCCAGCCAGAACGATATTTCCTGAATGGTCATTGTGGTTTGCTTGAGACAACTTTTGGCTTCCCAAAGGATGTGATCATTGATGAGTTCTTTTGCAGACTTGCCCATACTCTCCACTAAAATTTCGCTGAGGTATTTGGGTGTGATGTTGAGTTTAGACGCATAAAAATTTACCGATTTATGCTCTATGAAGTATTTGGCCAGGAGTTCATTGAATTTCCAAGTCACCTGTTCACTCACAGATAAATCCTGACGATGCAACGATTTTGTATGTAATTCATACAAATATTTGAGCATACCATAAATCATAGCTGATACCACATCTGGATGGTTTATAAAAGCTTTGATTCCAGAGAATAACAACAGTAATTTCTCTACCTCACCAGACTCAATCTGAACCACGTGGTTGCCTCCAGGTAAAAAGAATGGAAGTTTTTTAAGAAAAGAAAAATTGAATTCCTTTAGTATATTTTCATTAAATAATAAGGTCTCATTTTTGGTATTGAAGTCATTTTGCCATTGAGAAACGATGCCTGGGCCAATGGTTATGAGACTGCCCTGTCCAATAAAATAATCTTTACTACCAATTTTACAAGTGCTTGTTTCTGCTCCGTAATTAATACCAATTCCATAAAAGGTCGCCCGAAAAGGAAAATCAATTTGGTAAGCTTCATAAGTTTCAGCATTCAACAAAAGGTAGTCGCTGGTGAAATTACGCACCGCTTTATCTTGCAAAAACTTATAATAGTTGAATGTTTTATTTTGCATCTCTATTCTTGTAGGCTGAAATCCAAAGGTCCAAAAATTAATTCAATTTAATACATTTTGCTTCCTTGCCGTTTTTCAAATTTAGACGTTTCATATAAACAAAAACAAATCCCCAATTAAGTCAATACCAATTGGGGATTTAATTCATTACAAAGAAAGTCAGCACCATCAACCAATTACCCTTTTGTCTTTTGCCACAAACTTTGCAAAACCAAGTAAGGCTCCTGTCACCATCAAATTCCTCATAAAATTGACAGTTTCTAATTCCTGCTCTCGAGCTAAATCCGCTGTCATCATGGCTTCAGTCCCTATTTCATATCCCATAGATCTGGGTAGATGCACCATAAATGTCATCAAAATCACATACAATGCCATCATTGCATAAGCCAACTTATCATACTTACCAATCACTGCAGAAATGATGAATGCGAGTATACAAACCAATGTGAAGTAGTTCCAAAAATATGGAAACGGCAGATAATCAGGCACAAATGCTGCTCCAACTTCCGGTTTACCCAAATGTAATCCCACGTATAATAGAAATGATAGCGGGAATAAATACCGACCAATGTTTAATATTTTATCCATGGTTTACATTTCATTGGTTGGAAATGGAACAAGTGGTCTGATTTCTACCGAACTGTTTGGGTACTTCAAAATCGGACAAGTTTTACTCCATTCTTGCACTTCTTCGATGTTATCTGATTTACAAAGGAGGAAACCTGAAACCAAAACGCTATTGCTTTCTTTGTAAGGTTGACCTTCATCTACACCATCATTAGTTACAATGGAAGCGTCATATCGCATAGGCGCAGTACTTACCAATTTACCCTGCATGGCAATGTTACCAATCCATGATTGCCATTTAGGCATATCCTCGGCCATGTCTTGTGAGGTAGCCAAATAACCGTTTTCTGCGCTTGCATTACGGAATAATAAAAGATACTCTGTCATTGTCTTAAATTTTAATTGTGAATGATGGAACAAAGTTCTCACGCACAATTTTTCCAGACGATGACAAAAGTCTACAATTTGGCTTTCAGCCGACTAAATACGTCTTTGTTAATGCCGAGGTAAGAAGCAATGAGTTTGCTGGACACTCTGGTGAGTAAACTAGGACGATTTTCCATCAACCATTTCAATCGTTCTAAAGCAGATAAGGAGACAAAAGTGTTGATTCGATACACGGAATTGGCATAAGAAGCTTCCAGAATTTGCTTATAAACTTTATCAAATTGGGGTACCGTTTCCATCATTTCCTGAAAACTCTTTCTATCAATGGCTAAAAGTTGAGATGACTCTACCGTCCTGATGTTTTCTGTAGCCGGTTTTCCACTTCCAAAGCTGATCAATTCACTGCACCAGTGGTCTTCAATGACAATATCTCGGGTGGTTTCATTCATTTCATGGTCATAAACATAAACCTGCAAACATCCTTTTGCAATGAAATACACGTATTTACAAACCTCTCCTTCTGATAAAAGCTGTTCCTTTCTTTTTGTTTCTATTTGTTTGAATTTTGAAAGGACGAGATCCAAATGTTCTAGATCATTTCCAAGGCGTTTGATGATGTGTTGTTTCAATACTTCTATCATTTGGTCATTATGTTTGGTGATGACATTGTACCAATGAGAAATAAATTTTCCCTTTATTTTGTTTTGAATGGCTTCTAATTTATGGACAAATAATGTTGGCATGTCTGGCAACCAATTTCCACATGCCTTCTTTTTTCATCCAAATATTGGTATATCTCCGTTTCACAACCGGTTGTGAAGGATCTGTTGGAACCACTGTTTCATTACCCATCGAAAACACTGTGTGGTCTTGGATGATGATTGCCTCTGTGTTCCGAATGAGGGAAGATCTTGAACGAGTGAGGACAGGCCTATCCAAAGTGGTATTTCCTGCAAAATTTATCTTATTGTCGGGTGCATTTACTACGTAATCCTTGTCCCAGAGTTTCAAAAGTGTGATGGAATCTTTTTCCAAAATGGCTTTTACTTCCATTTGTTCTAGTCTGCGAATTTCTGCTTCTGTCTCTTGGTTTTGACCAAAGACGAAACTGGTACTGGCAAACAATATTAAAATAAGAAATGATCTTTTCATTGTAGATTTGGTTTTGGGGTTAATTTTTTTTGTTAGAAAATTCCTCTTTAAAACAGTAAAAAATTGCCAAGTGTAGATATACGTAAAAATAGAATTTCCAAAAAGGAGCATTCAAATATTCACTTTTATTTTAGTTAGCCCAGCACTAAAATTATTTGTAAGTTTAATACAATAAAACATCAACTACCTATTTTCTACGCAATCTTTTTAAACCTTTTTTAAAATATTATTTTATAACAGCACTTTTTTCCTGAACGGTATGAGCTGAAAAAACCCCTAAAGCATCATTTGAAATATTATTGGGTGGATTGCTAGGAGTTGTACCACCACCTGGACCAGTATCGGTATTTTGAACAAGTGTTGCATAATACAGTCCTACATTTGCGTCTATTTTTTGCATTTGAATCGTGACTTGGTCACCAATAATTGGACTTAGGTCCATAATGTTTTGTAAGTGTTGACTATTTACAGAACCATTATCTATATTGTCATTAAGAACAAAATGAGACTTCATTTGCTTTCCATTAATTGAGAGTATAAATCTATAGTGGTCCCCAATAGAAGCTAGATCAGTGTATACAGGTATAAAATCATAATCAATTTCACCCCCAAAGGTACTAGTAACTATTTTAAGAGAATCGAGCACTACTAATTCTGGCATTTTACTTTGTGCCGTATAAATTTTACTTTCTGCTTTTACTGTAAGTGAATAGGTACGTCCAGAAACGCCTTGCAATTTTTTAGTCTGGTATACCCCATTTCCGATAAATTCTAGCATTTCACTATAGCCTTGATCATCACTTATAGTAACTTCAGCATTGTCAATTGTTGGAGGATTGTTTTGCTCACTTATCGGTGTTGATTTTGTGATTTTCACAAAATATGGCCCAGATTGGTCTGTTATATTTCCTTCAATTACGATTTGGGAAGTGTTTTCATTTAAATCCAATTCTATTATTTGCTCACAACTTGTAAACAAAATCATGCAGATAAATATATATTTGATAGCTTTCATTTCTGTACAAAGTTTAAGTGATTAAAATTTAAAATTATAAGTTACGCTAGGTATCCATCGAAATAAGGACGACTTAACAGCTTCTATTTTGCCAGGATTAGTAGTTGTATTTTCTCTGAAATCAATACTAAAAGGGTTCCTTTGACCATATGCATTATACAAGCCGAAATTCCAAGAACTCTGATATCTGCTTTTACTTGGCTTTTCAAAAGTGGCACTTATGTCTAAACGATGTGTTGCAGGCATCCTATTTGAATTTCTTGCACCATATTGAATAATTGGAATGCCACTTATTTCATATTTGCCGGTAGGAAAGGTTACTGCATTTCCTGTATTAAAAATAAAAGTAGCTCCTAAATTCCATTTCTCTGTTAAGCTATAAATGCCCACGATCGACAAGTCATGAGTTCTGTCTTGTTTGGCATTATACCAATCAAAATTATTAATTCCATTAATTTTCCGCTCAGTTTTCGATAAAGTATATCCTATCCAACCTGTCAATTTTCCACTTTTCTTTTTCACCAAAAACTCCATTCCAAAAGCTCTCCCAATACCAAATAACAATTCCTTCTCAATATCTGGTGCTGTGTTGATATCCACACCATCCCTAAAATCTATCTGATTTTTCATTTTCTTATAGTATCCTTCAATATTAATCTCGTATTTATTATCAAAGAAATTTTTACTCAGTCCCACACTAATCTGATCTGCTATTTCTGGTTTGATGTTATAGCTATTACCTATCCAACTATCGGTAGGATTACCACTTGTAGAATTACTTAATAAATGTAAACTTTGTGTGTTTCGAGCATATCCTAGCTTCATGGCAGAAGATCCAGTTATTCTATAATTTATTGACAATCTTGGCTCTAAGTTTAAGTAGGTCTTTCCTATTTCTCCTGATGCTAAAACTTTGGACTCAACTAAGCTATTCTCATTGTAAATATTGTAAGTATCTCCACCAAGTAATGAATACATAGATAACCTTACACCATAATCAAAATTGAATTTTTCGTTTGGCTTATATGTATTATTAAAATATAAGGCACTTTCTATTGCCTTCCTACTATTTTTAATATTTTGGACTTCTGTTCCTCGAGTTGTAGTAGGAGTCAAGTTATGATGAATGACACTAAACCCAGCTTTAATGGTGTTTTTCGGATTGTAATAATATGAAAAATCCTGTGATAGATTGATGTCCTTAATATTCGAGTTGATATTGATATTTCCCCCAAAACCAATATTAAAATCATAATTACTATATAATAACGATGTATTTGAAAACAATTTACTGTTCAAAAGACTATTCCACCTTATGGTAGCAGTTGAATTTCCCCAGTTGGAATTAAAAGCAGTTCCAAATCCCAAAATATCTTTTCCAAAATAACTGGAAAAATAAATCTTGTTTTTACTGTTAAGTTGCACATTGGCTTTGGCATTGAGATCATAAAAGTACAATTTACTATCTTTGAAATCTTTAGATAACTTTGCAAAAAGATCAACATACGTTCTTCGGCCCGAAACTATAAATGAAGATTTCTCATTTTGAATAGGCCCCTCAACAGTAAGCCTACTACTAATGAGTCCAATACCTCCACTTATGTTATATTGTCTGTTGTTACCTTCCTTCATTTTTACATCAAGAACAGAAGAAAGTCTACCTCCAAACTGAGCAGGGCTATTACCTTTTATAATGGTCGCATCTTTGATAGCATCGCTATTAAATGTGCTAAAGAAACCTAATAAATGAGATGCATTGTACACCGGAGCTTCATCTAATAAAATAAGGTTTTGGTCTGTTGCTCCCCCTCTCACTGAAAATCCATTACTTCCTTCCCCATTTGATTTTACACCTGGCATAAGTTGGATTGTTTTAACTAAATCTTTTTCTCCAAAGAGTACAGGGATTTTAGCAATCTCTTTAATATTAAGCACTTCAGTTCCCATAGCGGATCTACTGAGATTTTCATCATTTTTTACAGCAGTGACTACAACTTCTTGAATGGTAACGCCTTCTTGTAGATTCCAATCTTTCGAAATATTTACAGATAAATTTACCCGTTCTTTTTGATCCGCAAATCCTACATAGGAAACGCTGAAAATGTACATACCCGGCGGTATACTAAGGGAATAAAAACCATACTCGTTTGTGGTTGTTCCTGTGTTTGGCAACTCTTCTACACTAACTGTTGCCCCAATTAGGGATTCACCTGTACTACCATCTTTAATCGTTCCACTTATGGTCACGTTTTTTTGAGCATGGAGCCCAAAGCAAATAAACAATAAGCCTACCCAGGCCAATACTTTTTGTTGCATTTTCAAAATATTTTTATGAATAAAAAAATACTATACTTTACAAATGGGAAAGCATGTATTGAAAAGGTAGACGTATATTCAAATAATGGTATGAAATTTAAAATATTATGCAAAGGTAAGTTGTTATATTGTGTAAAAATAGCATTATTTATTTTAAAAATAGCTCAAAATCGTACAATATGCATCCTCATGCTCATTTAGAAGGTAGTAAATTGTTTGAATTTTTAAGGGATCATTTTAATCATTTCCCAAGCATTGGTAAGGTAGAATTGCCATCTGAAATCGGAAGCGGGTATATTTACAAAATTGGTTTATTTGAAAAAATGACACTCTTAATTGTTCAATGTACTCTAAATGAAAATGAAACTGGGTCACGAAACACTGCTCCAGTCAACCAAGAATACCTTTCATTTAGTTTTAGAAATATCTTACCAATTCTTGAAAAGTCAGATTTAGCTATATTTCCATATGTTCAATTAAGTTCATCAAATATTGAATTGGATATTTTGCTGCCTGGAGGAATTAAAATCAATAATTTAATAATTGGAGTTAAAGTAGAGTATTTAAAAGAACTATTATCACATGGTGCTGGTCATGAGCTGCTTAAAACTATTCTAGAAAATAAACAACCATTTTTATATGAAGAACTTATCTCATTAAACATAGTAAATTTAGCAAAGGAAATTTTTGAATTTACAAACTTTGAAATCTTACCTGATTTGTATTATAAAATAAAGACAGAAGAATTAATTTATCAATTTTTTGTGACGCTTTTGAGGAGAAAGGAAAGCGATAATTACCCTCTAAATCGCAATGATTTATCGGTATTATATGAGATTAGAAATATTCTTTTAAGTGATTTGACTATTTGTCCTCCCCAAGAGAACTTAGCAAAAGTAGCCAACATGAGTATTAGTAAAATGTCGCGATTATTTAAACAGATTTTTGGGTTGAGTATTTACAATTATCACCAAAAAATTCGGATAACTGAAGCTGCTAAATTACTAAGTCAGAAGAAAATGTCTGTTTCTGAAGTTGGATATGAATTGGGATTTAGTAATTTGAGTCATTTTTCTAGACTATTTGAGCGATATGTAGGTGTGAAACCAAAGAAGTATTCAAAAGAGAGTTAATAACCACCAAAATTTAAACTAGGTTTTCATTTGTTCAATAAATTTAAAATGCCGGATAAAATTTCAAATGGCGACACCGAAAATTTTAAATCTCCGTGGTATTAATGCGGTAGTTTTTCCCTCAAATATCCATAAACCCAAGTCCCTGCAATCGCACTCAAAAGTGTAACTATTATGATGGTTGCTCCTGTGCCAATTTGTGCAAAAAGTGGTCCCGGACAAGCACCAGTTATGGCCCAGCCCAAACCAAAGATCAATCCACCATAAATTTGTCCTTTGTTGAATTTTTTATCGTGTATTTCAATGGCCTCACCGTATATCGTTTTTACTTCGAATTTCTTGATCAGCCATATTGAAACCATGCCGACCAATACCGCACTGCCGATGATGCCAAACATGTGGAAAGATTGCAAACGAAACATTTCTTGAATTCTAAACCAGCTGACTACTTCTGATTTCACAAAGACGATTCCAAACAAAATGCCAACGACCAAATATTTGAGATTGTGATACCATTTGTGTTCCAAATGACTTTCATTGACACACATGGCGTCTTGCAAACGAATTTCTAAGTCTTTATCTATTACCGTAATTTGTTCCATGGTTTATAATGATTAAAGTGAAAGAATGGTGGGTAAAATCAGGTTTGCCATGATAAATCCCCCAACCATAAAACTGATGGTGGCGATCAATGACGGTAGTTGCAAATTGGACAATCCCATGATGGCATGACCACTCGTACAACCTCCAGCATACCTGGTTCCAAATCCAACTAAAAATCCGCCAAATACCATCATCAAAAAACCACGCAATGTGAAAAGTGATTCCCAATTCATGATATCTTGGGGTACTAAATGGTTGTAATCTGTGATGCCATAAGTAGCCAATTCGGTTGCTAATTGTGGATGGATTTCAACAGGATTTGGATTTGCCAAAAGATTGAAAGCGACTATTCCACCCAAAAAAATCCCGAATACAAAAAACAAATTCCAAACTTCTTTTTTCCAGTCGTATTTGAAAAATGGTATGTTGGCTGGCATACACGATGCACAAATGTGCCGAAGGGATGAACTGATGCCAAATGATTTGTTTCCAATGATCAAAAAAGCCGGTACTGTCAAGCCAATAAGTGGGCCCGCTACATACCAAGGCCATGGTTCCTTTATAATTTCTAACATTTTTCTACTTTAAGTAATATGAAATTGCATTCTGGAGGACACACTATCGATGATACTCCCAGAAAGCTTTGATACTGATTTTCTACAATGGCAGAAAACCCAAAATTCAGTTGATTTTAAGTTTGGTTTTCATAAAGGTCCAAAACTTTTTGAAAACTTTGGGTCTTAATTGAGGTAAATATTATGAAGTTTTTCCTGTTTATTCATCAGCTAAAATATGCAACATCCAATCAATAATTGCCCAGAATAATCATTGCTGACTACTTCCCATTAGAGTCAAATGAAACAGGAAAAACCTCAATTTTGCTCATTTATGCAAAAGAACAAGATGCTTCTTTACCAGCAATAGTTTTACCTCCAGTCGCATTCCATTCCTTCATTCCACCTGAAAAGTTCTTTACATTGTCAAAACCGTTTCTGGCTAGAACAGAATAAGCCACCGCAGATCGATCTCCTGACTGGCAATGAATCACCACTTGTTTGTCCTTGCTGATTTTGTCCAAATTATCTTGGATGGTTCCTACAAAAACATTTTCAGCACAGTCTATGTGACCAGCTTCATATTCCGAAGCTCCTCTCACATCAATGATTTGTACGTCTGGTTTGTCCAAATAAGTTTTAAACTCATCTATTGAGATCACATCCGCTTTTTGTAATTCAACATCATAGGCATTCACATCAGAAATATATCCCAAAATATGATCTAAGCCAATGCGCATCAGTTTTCTAGTCAATCCTTCTATTTGATCGTCATTGCAAACCAAAATAAATGATTCCTGATAATTGAGCATCCAGCCCGCCCATGTTGAGAAAGAGTTATTGCCTTGTATGTTTAAACTGCCTGGTATAAATCCATTGGCAAAATCCACCTTATTTCTGGCATCAATGATTTTTGTTCCTTTATCGTAAGCTGCCTGAAACTCTTGCTTGGTTAATTTAGCATGTTGAGGTACACTTGTCAATAATGGACGATCCACCTTGTTTAAGTGTTTCATCATGGCAAAATACTTTGGCGGTTCTGGTTGATCAGTCAGAAGTTTATCAATGAAACTTGCTTCATCCTCCTCATAGTCAAATGCCCAGTTGCGAATTTTTTCGTAACCAACGGTTGTGCTAGGCACAGAACCCAAAGCCTTACCACAAGCAGAACCAGCGCCATGACCCGGCCAAGTCTGAACGTAGTCAGGGAGTGCAGCAAATTTTTTCAAAGACTGGAACATATCTTTTGCACCGGCTTCTTTGGTGCCTTCAATACCTGCAGCTTTTTCCAATAAATCTGGACGACCTATGTCACCTACAAAGACAAAATCTCCTGTAAAAACCATGATTGGCTTGTCTGTTGCCGGATGGTCAGTGAGCAAAAAGCTGATGCTTTCAGGTGTGTGACCAGGAGTGTGCAACACTTCGAAAGTCAAATTACCCAATTTTATGACATCTCCATTTTTCAAACCATGATGTGGAAATTGATATTGCCAATCTGCGCCACCTTCGTCGGAAAGATACAGTTCTGCACCAGTCAGTGCTGCCAACTCACGTGAACCACAAAGAAAATCTGCGTGAATATGTGTTTCTGCTATGTGGGTAATGCGAAGATTATTTTGTTTGGCAATTTCCAAATACACATCCACATCTCTTTGAGGATCAATAACCATTGCTATCCCAGCCGCTTGGCAGCCTATCAAATAACTCCCTTGAGCTAAACTTTTGTCATAAACATGTTGAAAGAACATTCATTTTACTTTTATCTGTTTCTAATAATTTCCTTAACCTATACTATAAATTCTTAAATAGAATCCTTTTAATTATTGTTTTGTTCAGTTTTTTTTGCGGTTTACTTTCTTAAATATTTACCTGAGCATGGTTTCTTTCACAATGATGTAAATACCCATGATCATCACAAACCATCCGAAAGTAGGCTTCAATTTTTCTCCGTTGATTCTTTTTGATAGCCCCATTCCAATAAATATTCCTACAACGGCAAAGCTTGTAACTTTTAGTAAAAATAGCCAATCAATGACCGTTTCACCGCTTTCTCCTATGAATCCAATCAACGATTTTGCTGCGATGATGACCAAAGAAGTGCCAATCGCTTCCTTCATCGGTAATTTACTCAACAAAACCAAAGCTGGAATGATGAGAAAGCCACCACCTGCTCCCACAAGTCCTGTGAGTACGCCAACGACTGAACCTTCCAATATAATTAATGGATAATTAAATTCTTGTTTTTGAGGTATTTCATCAACCAACTCTTCAGTCTTTTTGATCATGCTGATGGATGCAAAAATCATCAAAACAGCAAAAATCAACATCAATAAAATACTTTTAGTCACAGCAAAATCGCCCAAACTAAAAAGCTCGTTTGGAATGGCCGGAAGAATGAAAACCCTTGTGAGGAAAACTGCAATGATCGATGGAATGCCAAAAACGATGGCTGTTTTCATGTTTACCAACCCTTTTTGGAAATATGAAATAGAACCCACAACGCTAGTCGTACCAACTATAAAAAGGGAATACGCCGTCGCTAGAACTGCATCCACGCTGAATAAATAAACCAGTGCAGGTACGGTGAGAATACTGCCACCACCCCCTATTACTCCTAAAGCAATACCTATAAATATCGAAGCTGTATAGCCCGCTACATCCATTGTTTATAAATTGATAGTGCAAAAATGCACTTACTCAAAAATGTAGTCGGCTACTTTTGTTACACAAGGATGTTTTATATTTCTTTATTGGACTCACGGGGTGATAAAAGAGTAAAAATTCATGCTATATGAACGAAACTTCGGAAGAAAAAAGATGAAAGATGTGAAATGTGAAATGTGAAATGTGAAATGTGAGATGTGAGATGGACTTATCGTCTTCTCTCTTCTTTAAAAAAATGTAAAATTACATCTGAGCCATTGAATAACAGAAATTCACTCATTTAACTGTGGACCGACGATTTTTCATTAAGTTGAGAACTATCAAAAGGATTATGAAAGCAATGATACATGAGTATAAAAATGGTCTCAAAAGATGGCTCTTTTCGTGGATCTCCAGATTTGAAATTAAAATAAAGTTGGCCCAATAATAAGGATGTCTCAATTGTGGAGTCGAATTTTTGAGGTATGCTCTTTTTGCAAAACTAAGGGCATCATTTGCATCACCTGATTCCTTAAATTGCTCCATAAAACCTGGCACCAATTGTAGGGCAGCTTGCTCGGTAGCCGACCAAATCGATGACAAAACATTATCTGTTCCTGCTATCAAAAAAGCGCGAGACATACCATCGATTCCTTCCCCCTCATAATATTTACCGTCTGCGGTATAACAAGAGCTCAAAACCACCAATTCTGTATTCAAGGGTTTTTGGTGTAACTCAAATGCACGAAAGACACATTGAGAATCCCTGTCATCAAAGATGAGCGCAGAGTTTGCTCCGTTGGTGTAGTTTGCAATGCCATGTAATGAAAAATATAAAATTCTTGCATCAAAAGCCGAGTTACGGAACAAGGATGCTTTTGCTTCCTTTCCAAAAAATAATTGTGATTGGTATCCACCTGAGGCACTTTTCAATTCTCTTTCAGAAGTAGAGAAATTACTTAATTTTACTGAAGAGCCATATACATTTTCCAAATTTTTATTGAGGTCTGGTGAATAATTGGTAGCAAATCCTATAAATTCCTCACTGTAATCATCAGGAGCTTTTGAGATTTTAAATGCTGCATTTGTGGCATATTTAATTTTAAAGACCTCTGCAAAAAACTGTTTATCTTCATTCATCAAAGCTTCAATTGGCAAGCCATATAATTTTCCATCAGGAATGAATATAAGCTCTTCAATATCCAGATTTTGGTTGCCCATGATTTGATCTCCAAGGTAACGAGCCTGAATTTCATCGTATTTTTGTTGAGGGTCTTTCAAGAGGCCTTTTATAGCTTGTACACTTTTCGCAAATTGTGGATCTTTGATCATCCTGTGTTGAAGTCCTCGTTTTTTGCTGATTTCAAAAATGATGAAACCATAAGGCATTTCTTTGGCTTCCAGCAATAATTCCCGCTCATTTAAATGATTAAGGATTCCCGACAAATCATCTACTGTCGTCACTTCTGTTGATGCTGAATCCGGTTGAACCAGTTGTAATTGGGATTGTATCAATGCAAATTGTTCTGAAGAAGCGTTGTCCCACCCCTTATCCAAACTCTGGGATTGGAGTCTGGTAAGTTCACTAGAAAGTTCCAAATACTTTTGATACAAAGAATCATTCAAATGAAGGCCTTTTCCAGAATAAGTTTGCAAAACCCTTGCTTTAGATTTTGAAGAAATTGTAAAAGCGCGCTCGATCCATTTTTTATCTCTTGTAATACTTTGAAGCTTTACACAAGCGTCTACAGGAATATGGGTATAAGTTTTATTCAGTTCCAAAATGGATAATTTGGATTGATCCATCATCACATCATTCAATGCTTTGCCTATGAGAGAATCGGCTGTGCCAAACGTATGAATGCATTTAATATAATTATTTTTAGCTTCTGTTTTCTCTCCCAAAGCGTGATAAACCCTGCCTTTGAGAATCAGTTGCCTGATCAAATGGACAGGGTGCAGAAACTTTTGATCTTTAACAATGGGATTATACATCGAATCAAGTCTGTACCCCAATGCAGCATTTGTTATAGCTTCGTTGATAAACTGCAAAGCCTTCTGTTCATTTCCTGCAGCCAATTCAATTTCTGAAAAATTTTCTAATGAAAAGGACTTCGCGAGATTTACTTCTATGATTTCTTCATTATCTGTCCTCAACTGGTATGCCAACTCATTTTCCAACCTGCTTTTACTAAATTCTTTTGTCGTAAAATACAACACACCCAAAATTTCATGTGCATTTGACCTTAAACCATATTCTTCTTCGGGCAATAAGTCTTGCGCTTTTTTGACGTATGACTCGACCTCATTGTATTGTTTTTGGTGCAGCAAAACTTCGGCTGCGTTCAAAAAATAGATTGCTACAGAAATAGGATCGTCTATTAATGAAGTTTTGATGTATTTATTTTCAATAAGCAATGATTGAACATGAGCTTCTTCGTGATTTGCAAACTTCAAATAGAGGCCCAGTAAATCAATGTGTGCATAAAACGCATCGTAATCGTCTAAATAATCACTTTTTCTGATCGCTTCTTGCAAAAATGATTCTGCCTTCATAAAATCTCGCAACTCAGAATAATAATTGCCAATTCCTTGATACTTCAAAGCTTTCTGGTCTTCGGGATAAGCAGGTAATCTCTGTATTCTGATAAGAGCAGTATCCAGATAGGTCTTGCCTTTGCTGATGGTATTGGTATACTGGTAAGCAATACCAATATTATAGTACAAATTGATGATATCTTCCTCTTTGTTTTCAGGACATTTCTCCAGATAGGTTCGCAAAGCTTTTTCAAAAAACTCAATTGCCTTTACTTCCTCATTTACTGCATAATAAGCTTTACCAATCACATGGTAAACACCACCTCTTTCCTGACAAGAAGCATTGGACAATCGGGAATTGAATAATGGATTGATCGCCAATTGTATGATCGAATCATAATTTTCATTGGCATACAAATGACTGTAATACTCTTTTATATGATTGGTGATTGCATTTTTAAATTCCTTTTGTGAAAATAGGTGAATGCAACAGAACAAAATCCCTGAAATGAAAAAAAGAAATACAAATAAACCTTTGCTACTCAAACTTTATCAAATTTTTTACGATAAAGTTACCATGATTTATTAAAGTTGGTGCAAGCTTTGGTACATTAATTAATCTCAGGTCGCCTCCCTCAAGATTACCCGAGTGACCTATGATGAATAGCCCCTCGTTTCCGACATTAATCACTGTAGGTGTAAATGGATTTCCATCAATGCGCATATCCCCATCGACCAACAAAGGCTTTGAAAATGGACCAAGTGCTGATCCATTCAATGCAAATGAAAACTCAATGCGGTCATGACCACAAGCTTTAGTAAGTGCATACCTTAGGGACCCAGGTGCGTAGTCGCCTGTGTTTGTAACTGTATAAGTTTGGTTGAGATTGGCAACTTTACTTACAGCTCCATTGATGTTGGCTTTACCACCAGAAATGCATTTATTTTGAAGTACAAAAAGAGAATCTACGCCAGAAAGCAAACCGCATTTGGTGACAGAAATATCTTCATTGGCGTTTATTTTGGTTTTAACCAAAGCGGCCATCGCACTGATGATTGCGGTAGCTTGAGAAGTGCCTGAAGCATAGTCAATTCCAGTTGTGGTTAAATCGGGACCAGGTATATCTTCCCCCAATATTGCAATATCCATATTCAAGCCTCCATAGTTTGAAAAATTCGCAATAGCGTCTGAGCAACTCAATGCGCCAACGGACACAATATTGGTACTTCCAAAAGAAGCTGGCAATGCTGTCTCATTCAGATTGTCTATATCCATATTGTTGTTGCCTGCCGCAGCCACCACCAAGACGTCTTTGGATTTTGCATAATCAATTGCAACTTTTAGAGGGTAGAACCGCTTTTTATCCAAGGTATCTGGAATTCCAAAACTCATATTGACAATGTTTGCATCATTTCCTGTTGCGTCCAGCAATGCTTTGACAATGTTGCTGAGTTTTCCCTTCCCATCTGCATCATGGGTTTTCTGTATGATGAATTGAATATTATTTCCTGATGTTGAAACCCCATGAGTGATGCTGTGTATTATACCAGCTATGTGACTTCCATGACCATGCTCATCATCCGGGCTTAGGTCATTATTTACATAATCGTAACCTGTGTAAGACGTAAGATTATAATTTAATGTGGGAGTTGAGTTATTTTGGATATTGGGCTTGATGCCAGTATCTAGAATAGCTATTTTCACTAGATTATTTCCCTGACTTACTGAATAATCCAAAGGATCGAAGCAAGTATTTACCACAGTACCAGGCTGGTCAGCCAATACTGTAAAATAATCAAGCCCAGCTTCTTGTACTTGAGTTTTTTTTCTCGATTGTCTGATGATCGTGTTGATATCTGTCACTTGAGTCCCATCACCTGTTGTGAATGGATAATTATTGACGCTCCATAAAGCTAGCCCAGAAGAAGAATGATACCAAATTTGTGTCGAATTCTGATCCAGTAAATATGCGGTAATGGTATCTAAAGGAATATCGGCTTTTAAATGGACAAAATATTCAATTTCTGAAGTATCACTGGCCTGTCCAATCAATAAGCTTGATTGAAACATACAAATCATCATCAGCTTCCACATTGCGCGCATCGAAAACCTTTTTTATAGAAGGAAATTTTTTAAAAGTGTGACAATTATATAGAAATATTTTTAGATAAAAGTCTCCGATTTTACTCAAACGACAATATATCTACCTGAAACCGCAGGCCAAAAATCGGACAAATTGAGCCTCTTTTCAAGTCAAAAGTTTTTTTAAAAAAAAACAAAAAATTGTTGTCACACTTTCCTTCCCGCCCACTTTAAGCTCTATACGATTCAATTCACCGAATACACTTTAGATATGAAAGTTATTAAAAAAACAACAACGTTATTCATTTTGCTGCTGATGGGAATCACTCCAATTTTTGCTCAAGATGTCTACAGCGAAGCCTTGGAATCTGCAAAAAGTTTATCCAGACAAGGTTTGTATACTCAAGCAGATACCTTACTCAATAATTTGATACTTGCCTATCCAAAAGCCAATGAAATTGTAGAGGCAAGGGCTTACAATTTTTCATGGAGTGGCAAACACGAAGAAGCTTTGACGCTTTTCAAATCATTATCGAGCAAAGGCAATGACAAAAAGTATTTAACAGGCTTGGGCTTTGCTTATATGTTTGCTGGTCAGTACAACAACGCAGTACATCCATTCAATAAAGTGCTTTCACAAAATCCAAATGATGAAGAAGCTTTAAAAGGCCTGGGATATAATTTTTATTTCAAAGGGAATACTGAAGGTGCCGAAAAAATATTCAATACACTTATTTTCCAACACCCTGAAAATGAGGAATATAAGCTGGCTCTTGCCAAAATACACTTGAAGAAAAATGAAATTTCTGATTCTTATAAACTCGCCTCACAACTTACCAATAGTAACACTCAAGCTGCGGAAGCCGAACTCGTAAAAGCTCAATCTATGGAAGCGAGTGGAAGCAAGGACCTGCAATTGTGGGCATCCTATTCTGTCCAGGAAGCAGGTAAAAATTCATATGGAGTCAGATTGGCGAGTTTCAATTACAATTTTAAAAACAAGAGAAGTGTAGGTCTTAAAATCGACAACAGTTTATCCACCGACAATTATGCCTTATTTTCTAGAGGAACCATAGCCCCTACCCTTTGGCTTACTTCTTCCACACCCATTGGCAAACAAAGTAATTTATACCTGGAAGTAGGAAACAGACTCATGGGTAATGGCCAGTTTTTCATGAGGAGTGATTATGTCTATTTCACGAAAATAAATCTCATTTTCAAAGCTGGAATTACCACGGATTTGATGCCAAATATGACTGAATATAATGGCAGGCTGGGTATAGAAGGCAATCTCACCAAATGGTTGCGCCTCGGTCTGACTTATTTTAATTCAAAAGAAAACGTGGCATTACCGCATGCTCATCGCTTTCTAGGAAGCATACATTTCACATTTAATGACAAAATACATACTGACATAGGATATTTCAAAGGTAATACCCATTTGTTGAGTGGTGAAAATGCACATTTTACAGAATCTGTAAATGGTGGCTTTTTCCTTACCTCCATTCCTTTTAATGAAAAAATGGCCATCATCCTCCTTGCCAATTATGAAGGCACAGCCAATCAGTCAATCATGATTGGTTCATTGGGCTTCAGATTAAAATTTAAATAATAAAAACTCTATCTCTTAATCAGACACAAAAATTAGTTATGAATAAATTTATCAGCACCACAGGTGAATTATCTGCTCTTTCTGGGCAACTAAGCCGTACAGGCACATATGCAGATTTGGCGCAAAGCAGCGATGCAAAGAAAAAACACAAACCTTCTCCCATGTTGTACATTGTTGTATTCTCAGCATGGCTTGCAGCGGTGGTTTGGTTTCAACCAAGATTGCTACAGCTTATGGATATGGCAGATACCACACCCAAATTCATCTGTCTTGGGCTTTTCATTCTTTTCATCAATTTTGCCTGGCTTTATGGAATTTACAACCTTTCCATTGTGAGCTTTGCGGTATTTTATAAATTCTTTCTGAGCAAAAAAACAGCGGTAGGAAAACCTTTGTTGGAGTACCCAAATGTGGCCATCCTTTACACTACTTGCAATGATTTTGTGCGAGAAAGTTTGGAATCATGCATCGCCCAAGACTATCCAAATTACAAAGTATATATCTGCGATGACAGCAACAAAGATGAATACAAACAATTGGTTGACAATTTTGCAAGTGAATACCCTGATCGAGTGGAAGTTGTGAGAAGAAGCAACAGACATGGCTTTAAAGCTGGTAATATGAACAATGCCCTTAGCACAGTTTGCAAAGAAAAATATTTTGCCATTGCAGATGCCGACGAAATATTACCCGTAGATTTTCTCTCCAAATTGGCTCCTGAAATGGAGTACGATGACACTCTTGGTTTTGTTCAGGCCAACCACCGGGCAAATCCAAATTCACCATCATTGCTCGCTAGGGATATGGGTGTGGGAATTGACTTACATTGGAAATGGTATCAGCCTCTCAGAAATGATTTTGGATTTGTAATGTTCTTGGGTCACGGAGCTTTATTGAGAAGAAAAACATGGCAAGAAATCGGTGGCTTTCCAAACATTGTCAGCGAAGACCTTGGATTTGCCATCGAGGCCAGAGAAAAAGGCTACCGCGCTAAATTTGTCGAAGACGTCATTTGTTATGAGGACTTTCCTGATACAGTAAGGGCTTTCAGAGTAAGGCACATGAAGTGGACCAGAGGAACTTCCGAGTTTTTACATCAAAAGTTTGTTTGGTTGCTCAAAGCCAAAAACATTACTTGGCAAGAAAAGTTGGACATCCTATTTCCTACACTCAACTTGCCACTTACCATGCTTTATTTTCTTTTTATGATCAATGCAAATTTGATTATTCCAGTATTGCTTGGCAAATCATCCATCATGACCATGGAGTTGGGTACACATACATTTTTAATTCCGATTCTCAGTTTGGATAGTGGTTTTAATGTTATTTATGATTTTGATTTTTATCTCATCACGATGCTGACCTTTTTCAGCCCGGTATTGTGTTTCATCATCGGATTGATCAATAAACCGCTTACCATGATCAGGTTTTTGAGTAAGAGTACCGCTTTGTATGCAGCACTTTCACCTTTATCAACCCTTGGAGTTTTAGCATATTTCATCACTGGTAAAGCAATTTTTCTGGTCACCGGTGAGCAAACAGTAAAAGAAACCAATACAAGTGAAAACATGATCACTGGCGTGAAGAAATCCTGGTCTGATTTTTTAGCAAAAAGTCATCCGGATACCAAAATTGTTCAAGGTTTTGAGATAGCAGTTGCCATCATATTTGGGATAGCAAGCATACTCATGTTCCAAATTTCCTTTTTGGGATTGTGCCTTTCATTTGCTTTACTTCCAATACTTCACAAAATAGGTTGGGAAAGTAAGTTGGCCAAGATCCTGGTTTATGTGCCATTTGCCATGATCATATCAGGCATCATCATTTCTGGTTTGTCTATGGCGGGTATGCAGACCATTTTCTTTGGTTACGGCTTCCATTTTTAATATCACCTTCACCTCACTCCATTTTCTATGAATACAAGCATAAAGTATTTATTTCTATCATTGATTGCCTTATTGGGAGGGTTCAATTTGGCTTTCACTCAAAGCGTTCCTACAGGATTCAAACTTGAAAAAATCATTTCAGGACTTAATCCTGTTGCAATGACCATTGATCCTTTTGGAAGGATTTGGGTTGCAGAAAAACATGGTGAGGTATTGATATTTGAAAACGGAAAAGCTTTGAAAGATCCTTTCATCACCCTTGATGTTGATGCATTTAATGAAAGAGGTCTACTTGGCATTGCGCTTCATCCAGATTATGTCAGCAATGGATATGTATACATTTATTATACGGTGCCAAATGAAGCTCGGAATAGAGTAATTCGGGTAAAGTCAAACGGTGATCATGCCATTCCTGGTTCAGAAGAAGTAATCATAGAACTGGATAAATTGTCTGGAGATATCCATAATGGTGGAGCGATGGTCTTTGATTCTACGGGTCATTTATTCATTGGTACTGGAGATGGATCTAACGGTCCCGCAGCGCAATCATTGGCTAGTACTCTTGGCAAAATTTTAAGATTAGAAGAAGATGGAAAAATACCCGCAGACAATCCATTTGTCAATCAAACCTCTGGAATTTATCAAGCAATTTATGCAATCGGACTTCGAAATCCATTTTCAATTGTTTATGATGATGAAATCAATAAAATTTGGATCTCTGATGTGGGCCAAGGTTTAGCAGAAGAAGTAAATATCATCGACAAAGGCGGAAATTATGGTTGGCCATACTTTGAAGGTTCAGGTTCTGGTGATGGTCTGGCGAATTACCATAATCCTTATTTTTATTATGGGCATGACAAAGGGTGCGCCATTGTAGGAGCTGCCTTGACAAAAAACAATTCCATTTTACCAGAATCTATACAAGACGTATTTCTATTCGCGGATTATTGCTCTGGAGAAGTAAGGTATTTTAAAGAAAATGAAACTGGTAATCAATACAAAGTTTGGATGAAAAGTGATGAAAGGCCGTTGGCTATCCACGTTACCCAAAAAGGAAAAATATTGATGCTCACCAGATCTGGTATTGGAGGAGGTAGTACTGCTGACAACACATCTACTTTTGATGGTGCTGTTTGGGAAATATCCTATAGCGGCAATGGTGCACCCTACTTTGCTAGCCAACCAGAGGATATAAAAATTGCAAAAAAAGAAAGTGCTAATATTGGGGTGACGGCATTTGGTGAGGGGGAGCTAGTTTATAGCTGGATTTTGGATACGACTGTTATAAACAAAGGTACGAGCTCAACCATTGAGCTTACAAACTTGCTCCCCCAACCAAATGATTATCTTTTGACATGTATCGTCAGTAATCATTTAGGCATGGATACCACCGCACCCATTCACATCAAAGTAATCGATGGGACAAGACCCCAACCCTTGATCATTTTACCATATGACGACTATAAATACAAGGCAGGTGACAAACTTACATTTGCTGGCAGGGCTGTTGATGAAGGCAGGTTGATGCATCCAAGGGCACTAGAATGGAAAATAGATTTACACCATGGCACCCACAGCCACCCTTTGGTAGAATCTATGTGTTGTACAACCAATCCTGAAATATTTATTCCGTCCATCGGAGAAACTGATACCAATGTTTGGATTAGAATTTCACTTTTTGCTACGGATTCAACAGGGCTTTCAGGTAGCCATGTGCTTGATTTATATCCGGATATTTCAAGGATTAATATTGAGGGTAAACCTGGACTGAAGGTCAATATTGATGGCAGCATTTATACCCTACCTGCTTCTGTTTATGGTACTAAAGGTCTTTTACGGCGATTGTTTGTGCAAAATGACCAAATCATTGGAGACAGTGTTATCAGGTTTTCTGCATGGGACGGGAATTTAACTAGCCAAACTCGGGAGTTAAATATGCCAGATTCTTTAATAACGCTTCACGTTTTTCACCAAGCACACATTTTGGGAACTGGTAACGGATTACGAGGCGAATATTTCGAAGATGAAGAGTTTATTTTTAGAGGGGATCCGATCATGATCAGAACTGACTCTTTAATTCAATTTGATTGGGGACAAGGAAGTCCTGACAAAAACATAGGCCGCGATTTTTTTATCGTCAGATGGACAGGTTATATTCAGCCAATATTCAATGAAGATTACACATTTTACCTCTTTACCGATGATGGGTCCAGGCTTTACATAGATGAAGAGTTGCTCATTGATGAATGGCACAATCAACCGCCAACTGAATTGGTGGCCACAAAAAAAATGCAAGCTGGTAAAAAATATAGAATAAGGGTAGAATACCTTGAATCAAAGGGCGGCTCTATCATTGAATTTAAGTGGAGCAGCGCCTCAACAAGAAAACAAATAGTTCCCAAGCGACAATTATATGAACCTGTACCTTTTGCCCAATTATCAGGGATGGTATTTGTGGATTTAAATAAAAATAACTTCCCAGATATCGACGATGAATTGCTCTCAAATGGCGAAATTACCCTTGTAGACTCTGGAGGTGATTCGATAAAAACTGTAAAAACAGATGCTTTTGGCGTATTTAAATTTATGAATCTGGACGCGGGCACGCATCAGCTGCAATGCAATTTAGAAAAATTTGGGACAGGAGCCTACTTTATTGACGGTTGGGATCAGGACGGCTTGAGCCCTACCTTCAATTTAATACCTGGTTCTGAAATGCTCATTTCTATTCCCTTACATCGTTTGCTTTCTGATATTGACAAATCAAACTTTAAGGATGCAACGGTTTATCCCAATCCTTTTAGTGAAACCTTACATTTTGATATACAAGAGGAAATTATTAGTGTAGAAATCTATGATATGCAAGGTAAAATGCAATGGTCCCAAACAGGCAATACCAATTATATTGAACCTCAAATTTCGCCAGGCATTAGTTTACTCAAGATAAATACAAAAGCTAAGGTCTACA
Source organism: Bacteroidota bacterium (assembly GCA_029567325.1). GTDB lineage: Bacteria > Bacteroidota > Bacteroidia > Chitinophagales > Saprospiraceae > JADKBO01. The sequence continues at coordinate 24,093 of JAKQLF010000032.1, forward strand.
ACTTCAAAATTCTAAAAATCTAAAACAAACTGTTCATGAAAATTGCACTTTCTATCATCGTCAACCTATTTTTTATAGTGACAATTTCTGGCCAATGTTTGCAAAAAGAAACTCAACTTAAATTCTCAAATAGTGCCGAGCTAGCGAGTTGGCACCGATTTGAGGGAGATGGTTGCTCCATCAATCATTGTGGCTGGGACAACAATCTTTTGGTGAATTTCAAGTCCAATCAGGTCAGTGTTACTGATAGTGGGCAAATGCACATTCTGGCAACTCAAATCGCTGATTCCAATTTTCCTATCAGCTCAGGTATCTGTATGAGTGAACCTTTTTTATTACCAATTGAAGGAAGAATAGCCATCAGTGCAAAACTCCCCTCTGGTAAAGGATTGGCGGCGTGCTTTATATTGCAAGACAGCAGCGTTACAAATTTGGAAGAAATATTGACAGATGGCACATTTTATTGGGCTACCACTGCAACAACACACCGCGTTTTCGCAAAAACAGATCCGTTCTTTACAGCTTCTGCCAATCAATATGAAAATAGTTTGGCAGACGAATTCCATTTGTATACCATTGATTGGGACGCGGAAATGATCAGATTTGCATTGGACGGAGCGCTTTTTTCAGAAATTCCAAGAAATGGAAATGAAGCCTTTTGGCCGGGTAATGGCAATTGCAGATTGACCATAGGGCTCCTTGCTGGTGGTTATGTTTATGGCAATCCCAACGGAACTACCAAGTTTCCGGCTACTTTGGCTGTGAAAGAAGTTTCGGTTTTTTCTGGTGATCACTTTCCTTACATCACAGGCCAAGCAACGACCATAAAAGGAAGCAGAAATGTGCCCTATGAAATAAAAAATGTAGATGTTTTACGAGCGGGTAATTGGATCATTGATGATACCAAAATTGGTGTAAGTTTTATGAATCATGAAAAGGTTGAAATCAATTGGAAGGATCAACCTTCTACCCTACAATATGAAGTCAATGACGGCTGTCAAATTCTAAATTTGCAAAAATATGTCCAAACAATTGGTGGTAAAACTGTGCTTGATATAATCTTGGATGATGACCATATAACTTCAACAAGCATTGGTAAATTTTCGGGTAAACTTTCAAGTAAAATCTCTAATCCAAAACCCAACGAAATAAATGATTCTCCTTTGTGTAGTTCTTATGAAAGAAGCATCAACGACCAGTACGATGTTTGGTATTTCCGACTTCCTGAAATTGATGCACAAAAATTGGTTGATGGCCAGCTTGAATTGCAAATGGATGTGCTGACTGAAGCGCCGGTGGGAACACAAATCATTCTACAATTGGAAGACCCAAGTATCGCTACACCTGAAAATTTTCCTTTGGGAAGACATAGCAGGTATGTAGGTATTATAGAAAAAGTGGGCGAATGGCATCGCATAAAGTTTGTTTTTTTAGACATTCTTGACGCCACTGTTGACCCTATAAAAGCACTTGATCTTGTCCTCCTTTTTGATAGTGGTAATTATTCAGGTCACACCTATCATGTAGATAATTTTTCCATCTTTGGTGAATATGTGAATGGCAGTTTTGTAGAGACATTACCGATAATGGAGGTCTACCCTATTCCAGCAACCGACCATATTTCCATTACTGATGAATTATTAAATGATATCCATAAGCTGAGTGCTTTTTCCACTAGCGGACAAAACTTTGCCTTGTCCTTGGACCAACAAATCGACATTTCTTTTTTACATGCAGGTTTTTATACCTTAATAGCCTATGATGCAGTGGGACGACCAACTGGAATGAGAAAAATCGTAAAGCTCTAAATAACAATATTGTAATCAATTCAACCTCAATGCTGGCCAATTCTGGGCTGTAAGAAATGAAGGATTTGATTCCCCGAGCGTCGCACGAGTTTAATCAAATTTAACCCCTATTGGATCAATACCAGATTTCCAGAGGTTATGACACGTTTAAAAATAGTATATGTGTTATTAACAAAAATTAGAGAAAGAAAGTAGATTTCTTCTACTTTTTTGTTCCTACACAGTGTAGGAACAAAAAGTAGCAAAAAAATCAAGGCTGAATTTTTTTCTTAACGCTCATTCACTCCAAAAATACTATGCAAAAAAAACTCACTTTTGGCTTTGTTTCAATGTTTTTGCTACATCAGCACCGATTCATTGGCTTGAGGACACTTATAGTTCGAACAGTTTTTTGCACTTAACGTATTTTTGAAGTTCGTCAGCTAAAAAAAATAAGGCCGATACAAAACTGATCGAGTAGCACAGGACCCAAGCACGGTGAATAGTGCCCAAGCAGTTAAAAGAATTACAAAAGCCAGATACGAGTTTTTTGTCCCTACACAGTGTCACAGTGTAGGGAGGAGGTTTTTTGGTTACTTTTTTGACGGTACAAAAAAGTGACAACCCCAGGCACAGGCAGTGGACTCATGAATTAGTAGGTTTTCTTTATTGTTTACAAAGTGATTAGCCTACCTATGGCTATAGGTACATGCCTTTCTTCTTCTAATCTATTGCAATGGTAGAAAACTTAACACTAGCGATCCGCAATAAATCAAAATTAATCTTTCGATTTGAGCAACAATTGAGCTTCAGCATATTTCCACTCACCCGTTTTGATTTGCGACAATATTTCTTTACCCTCCGCTACTTGATCATTCAAAATAAGTGCTGTGGCTAAATACCACTTTCGTTCTTGATTATAGACCGACTCTTCAGGTACATTATTGGTCAAAAGATTGATAGCCTCAGGGTAGTTTTTGAGTTGAAATGCTGATAATGCAGCGTAATAAGCGGTTTCAGCCGTCATTGGAACTTGAGACTTAAAGCCATCAAACGCGGACTTCCAATTTCCTTCGTTGAATGCCACGAGGGCTTGGGTATAATTTTCTGAAAGTGTTTCACCACCTTTGACAGCTCCAGGATGTATAGGTTGGTCCGCAAAAGCATAAATGTTGGCTTGTTCTTGAATGGAAGGACCGCTTGCCATAAACCATTGGTATGCAAAGACTAAAATGAGCAATGAAGCAGCTATAGCCATCCACTTTCGCATGGAAATTACTTTTCCTTTGGGTTTCATTTCAATTATGGCCTCAGTTGCCATTGGTTCTTCCTTTTGAAGACCGTACTGCATTTGCAAATCATTTGCCCATTCTGCACGAAGTTTTTTGTCAAACACTTGTTTGATACCTTGTTGTACGGCAAGATCCTGAATATTGGGATCGGAGGAATTCAGATTCTTTTTGAGATCATTCATGATATTCTTTGTTAAATAGTTCAATGAGCGATTGTTTGCACCGCTCCTTTTGTTTACGCACAGCATCTGGACTTCGCTCCAGCTTTTCAGCAATGGCAGACAATTTCAGACCTTGATAATAATTGAGCAACAAAAGTTCACTACACAGTTCATTCAATTTTTTGAATGCGCGTTCCAGAGCTTCCAATTGCTGTTCATTATAAGGTTTTTCGTCTTCTTCGTCTTGCAAAAACTCCATGGCAGTTTCTGTCAATTCATCTGTTTTTTTGCCAACCATCCGTAGATAATGTTGGGATGACATTTGCAAAAGCAGGAATCTCAAATTACCATAACTTACTTTTCCATCCAACATTCTGGATCTGAACACCAGCAATGTGTCTAAAAAAGCATCATAGGCGTCATTGTGTTCTGCCTTGTATTTCGATTTCAGATTACTGATTACATCATTTGCCTGAGCAAGAAAAGCTTGCTTAAACAATTGATTATCGCCATTTTGCAAAGCCTCCAAAAGTTCTTCAAATGTCTGCTGCGACAAATTGAAGTTTTTTGAAGCCAGATCGGAATTTGGATTTGGCACGTCTTCCTTGTATTGATAAACTGATTTAAGTGAATGATCCGCTGCAAGCTTGTGACTTGAGCAAGACAAAAATACTAAAAAAAAGAAAAGACCAATACATGTTATTCTTTGCACCCTAAATGCTTGTATTTTAATAAGTATTGAAAAGGCAAAGTGTGACAGAATTTATTTGGAATTTTTCGGATATGGAGAGGTTTTGTTTTGAGAATGCACAAGGCGCCAAGACTTCATTCCTTGGTTTTAATTAAGCCTCTGCCAGCAGGATATATCTTAGGCATTATATTAAAGAGACAATTTATGAATACATCTTTTTTCAAAAGTCCTAAATGTAGATAAATCACCTCGCTAAAGAAACTCGTTTTCTAACGAAAAACTAAGCTTTGCATCTACAAACCAGTGGTTTATGAAACCTTAATTCTTTGGAAAATTAGAGTCGGATTTAATTCTATCAATCTGTCTTAAATGCCTGTAAGTATGACCAAAGTGTACCACAAATAAACTGTGTATACTTCTTCTATTATTTGGCTCACCTTCTCTGCTTGTAAATTGAGCTTTTAAATCTTTATCGGTAGATGTTACATAATCTAATATCAAATCTCTACCATAAAGGAAAAAGTTTAAATTGTTTTTTCCCTCCATGAATCCCAACGGTATCGCATTTCCGGATGCTACATGAGGATTTTCTTCCCCCATCCATGATAAGTAAATACTATCTGTCAAAACCTCGCCAATCAACTCAGCTTGTGGATCTACATTGATGGCAATCATCGCTTCCTGCATCACCATTCTTTCATATAGACCAATATGTTCAACAACCTGTGCGATGCTCCAGGACTCTTGAGAAGGTTTGAAATGCCATTGCGATAAACTCAGATTTTCTGTCATAGCAATCATTTGGCTTTTGGATTTTGCTAATTCACTGATTAAAAATTGTCTATTTTCTTCTGTCCACAGTTTTTGCTGATCTTTTGGATAAGCCGAATTACTTTTTATTTTTCTGATTTGGTTGGTGTGTCGTTCTGTGTGGGCAATCCAAATCAATGTATGCTGGTGAAGATCTCTTTCAGTCCATATTCCACTATCGGGAGACCGATAGACAATATGAAGTCTTAGATCACAATCTGTATTTTTAATAAATATTGCGACTTCATTTCTGAAGCGGGAGAAATAATTAACTAAGTCTTCCTTTTTATTAAATCTGCCAAGTGGTAAGGCAACCCAGGGTGAAGAACCTTTGGATTGCTCAGTAGCATATCCCAGAAACTTTTCATCATTCCCTTTCACCTTATTGACTAGATCATGGCGCTTAGGAGTATATTGGCCATAAAACAAATCCCAGTAAAGGTATTCCTCATAAACCGCTACATGTTCCATGACTTCTGCAATGGACCAGGTTATGGAATCTGGTTTAAAATGAAATTGCGAGGAATTTAAATTTTGAACTTCATTTATCAATTCCATTTTAGTTTTTTCCAGCCCTTCCAGAAGGATAGTTTTATCTTCTAAACTCCAGATTTTCTGGCCAAATAAATGAAGACTCAATAGAGAGATGAAAGTGATTGTGGCTATTTTTTTCATACCTTAAACTATTTGAATGGTGTTGTTTGGTTGGTTATAATAAAGCTTTTTTTACATGACATTTTCGATGGTCAGGTTAAATTACAAAAGCTTAGCCACAAAAGCTCATTTTTCTTTTACTATGATGAAATCAATAAAACCATTGCTTGTCAACTCTTTCTATTCAGCGAATAACTTTTTGTCCTAATTTGCCCATTTAAAAAAAATATCTCAATACCCCCAAACATTTCTGACACTATCTATCTGCTCCCTACTCAATCTCAACCATTCATATTCAGGAAATTCTTTTTCCCAATCGTGTAGATCCTTCCTTGTATCAACTTTTACAAGGCTCCCCAGAACTTGGACACTATCGGGATAAAAGGTATGCACGACATTGAGTTGAAAGCAAGTGGTGTCATCAATATAATATCTCAGGACGTCTCTATCTCCTTTCCAACCATCCTTCTTATTTGCGTACACAATCTTCCATTTATGGATCAATGGATTCTCCTTGGTTGGATTCTTTTTGGTTTGCCACCTTTCTCCTCTATATGATTTTGAAGGAAAGAATACAAAGTTTAGATAACTTTCGATGATGGGAATGTTTAATTCGACACGCTTTTCGTTGGCCTTTCTTCCATAGAGATAATACATTGAGTTGAAATATTTATAACCTAATTTACCACAAGTAAGGAATATGATTATTAGAAAAGGCGCCCATATCCACCATCTGTTTTGTTTTGAATATTTCATTTGGTTTTAATTTTTTGGTTTTATGAAAAAATGAAAAGAATTGCCAGAAATACAACTCCTCTCATTTCAAATATAGTGAACCGCTATAACTTAAAAGCACCACAAATATTAACTCCATTTGGTAAACTATAAAAACTTTTTTAAAAATGAAATATTCAAGTAAAAATACGTATACTCATGTATTTATGAAGATAAAATATGGATCCCGTATTTGATATTCATGGATGTCATCAAATGAATTATTTTTCCTAAAAGATTCAATAAAAAGATGTTTACTTATTGTTGATGTATTTATATGAGTCTCACCTTGTTTAAATTCATCATAGGGAACTTCATGGAAACTGCCATCCTCCACCAGACGTATCCAGGCAATGCGCTGACCAAACACTTTTTTATCGCTTACTATTTCACATGCCTTACCTTTATATCTCATTATTTAAGATTTAAAAGGGTTTTGTCTATTGCATCTCTTAAGGTGGTTTTCACACCCACTTCATCAGCAAACTTTCTCCATTGATGTATAGTGTTATTAATTTCATCAATAATTTCAGATGCTTTTTTACATCGGATGGAATCCCCTATGACCAATAAATCTGCCTTGGTAATTTCTTTTCTCTTGCCATTTATGCTTAGGGCATGCTGACTGACCCATTCACTACCGGGTCGATAGGCATGACACAAATCATAGGCAGGGGCCAACTCCCATTTACCACCTTGCTTCAATAAAAAGGCAAAATTCTTTGTGTGGTCATCACAATTCTTTGCAATAACGTTGAATACCATTCTTCTGAACATCTGTTCAGCGTCTGCGTATGTCAGTTTTAATTCGCGCATGCACTGGAAGAGTTGTTCGTAACTGAAACTTTTCACCTGATTGTAATCAAAATGCTTTAGTGCACAAAAGGTTTGGACGTGGTGTTTCACATCACCACCTTCTCGGTCAAAGCGTTTGGTCATAAAGTGGGCTCTGCCGTTTTCTTCAAGCAGCCGTGAAGGCATCATATTAATGGAACTAGCTATAGCCATATTGTAATATGCCATTTCTACTCTTCCGTATCCTTGGCTACTGCCCACTTGCACATCACTCACCCCATCCAACTTGATAAGCCAATGTTCAAAGCCTTTTGGTGCTTTGGTTTGACCAGATTTTACCTCTCCTGTTTTTTCATTCCATGCAATGAGAGCTTTTGGCCGAGCACCGCCTGCAGAGGTGCCAATCTTAAAAATCTCACGTACAGCTTGTTCTTCGCCTTTGTTGAGATTTGCGGTAAAGGCTTCCTTTTGGTCGAGCATCTTTTGAGCAGTAGATACCAGACTATCGATTTCAACAGAAAATGTTTTCTTACTTTCTCTAATTACAACTGGCTCAAATTCAAGGGCACCCATGCCGCGAGTGCCAATAAAACAAAGCATTTCGACCGGATTCATACTATCTTGAGACCGACCTTGTTGTGCCAACCAAAGGTTGATCAATTGATTTCCATATTTGTCGGGCAAGGCATCGGCCAACAAACCGGGCAACCCTTTGAAGGTATCGTTTGCTGAATTTTTATCCTTTTGCAATTCTGGGAATGAAAATTGATTCTGGTTATCTGAAACAGACATTTTAAGCGGGGCTAAATCCCAACCTAATTTCTTGAATGTGGGATCGAATTCAAAATTAGCAAAACCGTCATCTGGATCCCATGCCACGGCACCTACTAACTTTCCCCATATTTTTACCTCTGCTACTTGCATGACTTACCAACGTGAATCTGCGCTTTTATCATCTTTTTTCTTTGATTTACCCCGAGCCCGTTGGCGCTTTTCTTTTTGCAGTTTGGCCAATGCTAATGGACTTATTGTTTCTCTAACTTCAAATACTCTGAGTACGGATAATTGATCCAGAACCCTTAAAACCTGTAAGAGCGTAGTGACAGTAACTGTTTCACCTCTTTCCAGCAAGCTCAAGGTAGATCGACTTATACCCGCTGCCGTTGACAGTTCATCCTGTGTCTTATTTTTTTGCATGCGATGATATCTGGCAAATGCCCCAATATACTCAGCCAAAGCTTTATCGCTCATGGAAGCTAATTCTTTGAATGATCTATCAGTCATAAAACTACATTTTGTTAATTAGTGAATGATTTACCATTCAAAGATAATAGATAATTATTAATAGTGAACGATAATCGATGAAATGATTGATGATAAGAAGCAAATTTACGAATGACATATCATTCGTTAAAGCTCATTTCGTATATTTATGAATGATTTATCATGCATTATATTTATGATAAATTATTTTTTGCTGACAAAATGATATTGGTGAGCAATTTCAGATCCTTATATAGAATGCCATTTTGATTTAATGTCAATGGTCAAGCTGATATGTTGAAACTTATGCAGCTACTCATTTCAAACACTAAAATATATATTTCAATCAAATTTTGTAAGTATCTATGGTTTGAAGTTTTTGAAAATTTTTCTTATGTTAAATAAGTTAGTTTCCATGCGGAAAAACAAATGCGGATATAGAGGTAATCCACCAAAATTCATAAAACAAATTTTATGGTTTTTGATATATTATCGGAGGCTATAAACTGATTTTCAAACAAATTGTGTTCCATAAAGCACCGAAACTTCCTAGAACTAGCTTTTAGATTGTGCTATTTGGAAAATATAAAACTATCAGTCTTATCACTTTTATTGATCACTTTTAAAACCCCATCCTTTTTTTCAAATGCACAACAAGAAGTGAAATCACCTGTATCTTCTCCCAAGTATTGATTATGCAATATTTCAAATCTATCACTAATTTTTTCCTGAACAATAAAAACAGTTCGACCAAAAGTTGCAGCTTCATTCGGTTGATAAATTTCAACTAATAAATAATTTTCCCCTCCATCCACAATTAAATCAATTACTTTTATACGACCATATTTATGGTAAAATAAATTCTTATAATAGTTTGAAAATTTTATTTCGTTTTCAGTTTTAACCCATTTGGTTATCACAGACGATTCACATTCGGGTTCAGCACAAAATGGGATATAATAACTATTACCTTCTTTGAATAGAGGGTTGAAATAATTAGTAGGACCTAAAACAAAAATATTACCCCACATTCTTTTGTTGTTTGTGTCTATTCCAACAATTCTATTAAACATTAATTCATATTTATCATCATTGGAACCCAAATTATTCGGGACTGTTTGTCTATAAAGTGTATCAACAATATAAGTGGTAGAGAGTAATTCTTCGATATTAGCTGGATTATGAAAGGGAATTTGTGACTCTGGTATATCAATTAATACAGCTTTATTTTCTACATGAAAATTACTTCCATCATCTAAATTTGAATTTTTGGAAATACAGGCAAAAGACAATATAAATGAAGATATAATTAACACCTGAACAGATCTTTTGAGGTTTTCTTTTTTCATACTAAAATTCTACATATTATCAAACTTGAGCAAATTATTTTGGTTTATAGGTCAACTTAAAAATTTTATTTCTCAATAATGCATTCTTTATATCCGTAACGGTCCCCATACGAACAGGCTTGTCGATGACCAGATTCAACCTAATTGCATCATAATAAGCGCTGTCAATTTTTTTTTATAATTTAATAGTATTGAATCCACCAAATTAATATTGTATTCTTTCTCATTCCACTTAATTACCGAATCACTCATAATTTCAAGTTTTGGATTAAGTTTAAAATCCGTTTTTTGATTGTTACATGATAGAGTGAACAAAATTATGACTAAAGTAAATTTAAATATTAATGCTGCTTTCATATTAAAATAGATTGATTTAACCCCTATCACTACAACCCCTTCAAAATCTCCTCCATCGCCTTATCCAATTGCGGCTGCTTCCCCTTCAATCGATCGTCAAATGTTTCTTTGACGTAGATATCTGGCACCACCCCACTCTTTTCCAAATTTTCACCATCCAAGGAATAACAACCCCATGAAGGCAGACGATAAAAAGATCCATCTACTAAACTGGCACCAGATGTAAAAATGATCCAACGATAGGTTTCTGTGCCTATGATTTTCCCTAAACCCAAGGCCCTGAAGCCCGCAGATGTGACCTCTGCATCACTCAGTGATTGTTCATTGACCAAGATGATGATGGGTTTGGCGGCTGGTCCGAAATTGGGTTGTGAAGCGAGCTTGCCTTCTCTGTACTTCCATTGAGCATAGGGCTTTTGAGATAAAAACTGCAAAACAGCATCGTGAACATTACCCCCAGTATTGTTTCTCAAATCCAAAATGAGGGCGTCCCTTTTATATGCTTCCGAGACCATTTCTCGCTTAAAATTGGTCAATTCGCCATCGCTCATGTTTTTCATATGGACATAAGCAATGCGTTTATTACTCTTACTGTCTACATAAGATTGATTATTGGCCACCCATTCATCGTATAACAAACCTTTCAAAGCAGTGGAAGAAATCGGATGTAAATAAATAGTCGTGTCTTTGTTGTTTCTTGTAAAAACCAATTCAATTTCATTATCAAGTGAAGGCTTAGAAAAATAGGATTCTCTGTTTTTCTTTGGGTCTAATAATTCCCCATTCACCTGCTTCAATATATCGCCTGGTTGGATGTTTTTGCCGCTTACATCTGCCGGACTTTTAGCAACAATCCGCTCCACCATATAAGGATTGTTTTTTAAAAATACAATGCCCGTTTCCAATGTATTACTGCCATAAAAAGCAACATCCTCTTTTCCTTCACTGCGAAAACCAAAATGCGAAGTATTTAATTCGCCCAACATGTCATTGAAGAGTAGGGTTAATTGCTCACGTCTTGTGATATGAGGCAGAAATGCGGCATATTTATCTCTCAGGGCTTGCCAGTTTTCACCATGAAACTTTTCATCATAAAAATTGGATTCAAAACCTGCCCAGGCTTCATAAAACATTTGGTTGAACTCACTTACAAGGTTTTTACGAAAAGTAGCTTCAGTTTCTATTTTTTCCAGCTTCACAGGATCTAAGGCCATCGTGTGAATATTGCCATTGATCAAGGCATACGGCTTATCCTTCACATTGAGTAATTGTAATGATCTAATGACCGTAGCGTCTACCTTTTCTGTTTTATTTTTTTCGAATGGTTTGATGGTGGTCCTCCACAAAAGCTCATTTCCTTCTGCATGATTTGACAAATAGTAAATATATGATACCCCATCTTTTACGATTTCAAAAGGATTTTCTTGAGCGCCGAATGCTGGGCTGATCAATTCCAAACGATCCATCAATCCCACTTCATTGATGGTAATTTTAATGGAATCTTCCACTACGGCCGTTTTCAAACTGTCTTTATCGTTTGTTTTTTCCTCTTTTTTATCGACCTTCAGTTCTTCCTTCTTTTTGTCTTTATCTTCCTCTTTAAATAGTTCGGTAAATTTTTCAGAAATAAAGGGCAATTCATACTTGTCTAGTGCAATTCTGTAAATATGTGTGTCTCCAATTCCACGTGGGAATCGAGGTTCGGTCAAATTAGATTCAAAATAGATGTATTTTCCATCTTTAGACCACATCGGATTGGATTCACTAACCCCAGTATTCGTTAAATTGATGATCTTTTTATTGGAAATTTGATAGATAAAAATATCAAGTTCAAAATCTCGGAAGGCATTGTACAACAAGTATTTACCATCGGGTGAAAATTGGATGGAAGTTCTCCCCAAAGCCCAAAATTCATCAGTCACCGCTGTGACACTTTTGAAATCACTCAATGTCATCAAGCGTAATTCATTTCTTCCACTTAAATAGGCGGTATTTTCAAGTTTGTTGTCCAGAACCAGACCTATATTATTTGCAGCTTCATTCGTATGCCGAATTGCTGAACCAGTACCATCTGCTGCAATAGAAAAAATATTGGTATAACCACCTGCCGTTTGAAGGAAAAGTAAAGTACGATTGTCCTTCAACCATTTAACTTCTGTGACGCGTTCCTCTGGGCTTGTTGGAATTTGTTTGATAAACTTTCCTTTTATGTCACTAACAAACAATGCCCCGCGAGCGATAAAAGCCATTTTTTTATTATCTGAAGAAACATCAAAATAAGTAATGTTGTCTTTGACTTTAAAATCCTGATCCTTTGTCAGGGTATTATTGATTGGAATATCTACGTTAATTTTTTGCGTTTTCTTACCTGCCACATCGTATAAATAGAGCTGATAATCTTTGGTAAAAACGATTTTATTTCCATTAGCACTTACCTGCGGCCAACCTATCGAAGTTTTAAAATTGGTGAGTTCTGTTTTCTTGCCGTTTACAAATGTATAAAGGTTGTATTCACCATTCACTTCATCGGATGCAAAGTAGATATGACCTTTTGCATCGATGGTAACCCACATATCTTTACCTCTATAAGTGGTATATTCTTTATATGCCTTGGTCTTGATATTGTAAGATTTAATATTTGGATTGAAATCGCCTTTGTACCTTTTACGATGCGTAAAATTTTTGCTTTCCCAGCTTTCATTGAAAAATATTTCTCCAGACGAAGGGTGCTCCACCACATTGTGTACATTGTTGAAATAATGATCAAACAATCTTACAGGAGTTTGTCCATCGATGGAAACTTGATAACCGCTGTATCTGTTGGAACGTGATGAGGTGAAATAAATTTGTTTGGAATCCCATGACCAGCTATCTACATCATCTGCTGCATCATGAAAGGTCAATTGTTTGATCTCTCCACCCAGAATTGGCATGATGTATACATCTTTATTACCAAATTGGGAAGCGCTGAAAGCAATCCATTTTCCGTCTGGAGAAATCCGAGGCAGCGTTTCTTCACCCTTCATACCTGTCAACCTCCAAGCTTGTCCGCCTTCAGAATCTACCTTCCATAAATCACCATCGTAACTAAAAACCACAAATTTCCCGTCTGGAGAAATACTTGGATCCATTTGAAAATAGGATGCCTGTCCAATTAAAAAATTAGAAAATAAAATAGTAAAAAGGAAAATAAACGCAGAGACGAAAGGCCTTCCGACTGCATAGAAAATTAAATGAATTGGTTTCATATATAATTTTTTAAAATTGAAAATTGCGAAGGGTACATTGTTTGTTTTATTGCATATCAAGAAACAATATATGTAAATGGTTACACATCTATTGAAACAGTAGCAAGTATTTACTTTTTTTTTGAATATATAAAAATTACAAATTTTAATAATGTTTTGAACTTTTCTCTACTAAATATATGTTCTAAGAGATTGTAGTCAAAACTTATTGGTATATGAATATTAAAAAGACTCCTATTAAAAAATCTTATATAACCTTATTTAGTCTGTTAGGTGCTGCCATTATAAGCGGCATTGTTTCTTTAGTAAATGGTTGCTTTGACAGGAGATCAAATAATGAGAAGTTGGTATCAGATACTGCAAAAATTAGCCAATCTTTAATTGACCTTGATTCTTCCACAATAAATAATATCAACCAATCCCAAAATAATTCATTTAATGGCTCAGCGACTGTAACGAATGAATATGTTTATGGAGATAAGACAGTAATTCAAAATAACTCTCCAAAAAATCTAAATTCTGAAAAGAACAGATTAATAGAATCTACCAAAACAGAAGATCAAAAAATTGAAAATAATGGTAATTTAAGCATTGGTCAGTCTGGAGGTACAGTAAATCAAACAACAATTTTTTATAAGCCTCAGCCCAGGCATCTTACAGTTGAAATGTCAAAAGATATATTGGATAAAATTCCTGAAGGTTCCAAAGTTTTTGTGACATATCCTATGAATTCCAATGAAGCAGAGGTCTTTACAAAAGAAATCATCAAATTATTATTTAATAATGGTCACAAGGTTGAATATACCACTTATATTATGAATGAGGATCTCGAACAAGATTATGCTATCAGACCTCACGGAGATGAAAATACAGTGGAACTTGTTGTATATAGATTAAAGTAGTAACAGCATATTTTAACTATCTTAATGCAAACAAATGTTACTCTTACTTATGACAATTTTCTAGTATTATTGAAGCAAACTAACTTCATAATATGCTCAAGTTCAACAATTATGAATAAAATTAAAACGGACTCGCCTCAAATGAATGAAACAAGTCCGTTTTTGGGTGGCTGATGGGGCTCGAACCCACGACCCTCGGCACCACAAACCAATACTCTAACCAACTGAGCTACAACCACCGTTTTAAATAGGACCGCAAAGATAGAAATATAAAAACTATTGTGCAAGTAGGCTATGTGAAAAATTTAGAAAATGTTAAAAGGGAGACCGGAGGACAGGAAACGGGAAACGGGAAACCGGAGACCGGAAACCGGAAACGGGATACCGGAATCGTAAGGGGGTGAGTTTTCAGCTAGCAGTTATCAGTGGTCAGCTTTTTGAGGAAATAGGAGGTCGGATCCTAATGGCTTTAGAAGTACAACCAGAAATTGCGAATAAAAATCCCCGCCCAAGCAACTAGACTGACTCATTAGCCACAGGCTTTAGCCGGTGTGGGTATGCGTCAATCGCGTCATGGTGGGCTTTAGCCCAATATCTCCCCGATGTGAGTTGCGATAGGTAATCTGTTTTCAAAAATCAGTTTGCCGCAAGCGAAGAGCTTTCGGCTTTCAGTGGTCAGCATTATTTTATTTCATAGTATAAATAGCAACGTTGAGATCGTTCAATCAGAATGAAAAATCAAGTAGGTGGCTAGTACTTCGTGTCTATATGGGCCGTGCCTATGGCACTCCTGATGTTTGTATTTTATCTCCCCAGGATTGAAATCCTGGGTTACTACATTGGTCGAGGCGCTGCCTCTTTGTTGGGGCGTAAATCGGTTCCCATTCCGATAGCCATCGGAAATTGGAAGGAAATTAGAGGTAGCCGTGAGAGAAGAGTTTTCAGCTATCAGCTATCAGTGGTCAGCTTTTTGAGGAAATAGGAGGTCGGATCCTAATGGCTTTAGGAGAGCAACTAGGTCCAACGAAATCTAATTACTATCTAAAGCCCAATTTTCGCGGCGGCTCATGGCTCATGGCTCGAAGCTCATGGCGCTCGTGGCTCGCGGCTCTAGGTTCGGAGCTTTCACTTTTCACCATTTACTGAACATTCAATAAAAAAAAACATTATCATTGTAGTGAAAAGAAAGAGTCATATGTTACAAAGTAAAATGAAAAAGCCTTTCATTATTGGCTTAGTACTTTTGATGAGTACCATCAGCCACCTGTCAGGGCAGAGTTTTTGGTTTGGACCAAAAATAGGAGCAGGCCTCAATTTTCAAAGATGGAACGACTTTTCTCCCAACCCACTTTTACAGCCATCGTACGATTTTTTCCTTGAATCATATGCGGAAGAAAGTTCAAGTTCACTATTTATGAATGTGGGATACCACGTGCGAGGAAGTGGCATCAGAGCATTCACTTTCCAAGGAGATTTCTTTGGTAATCAAGGATTTAAATTCAAAAATGCTGTGCTAGAAGTAGGTGGTAAAAGGTTTGTTACACAAGATAAAAAGATCAATCCATTTTACATGATCGGTCTGAGAGCAGAGTATAATCTTGGCACCAATTTGCAAGACTATGAACGCTTCCTCAATCCTTTTTACCCGCACAATGATTTTGTAAGAAAATTGGTTTATGGCGCTTCTATCGGAGGTGGATTTGAATATAATATCTCAGAATTTTACAGAGGTTTTATTGAAATATCATTGGCTCCAGACTTTGCTAACCAATATTTCCAACCTCCAATCAATAACATCATTGATCCTTATACTGGCCAGAAAATCAGCCTGCAAGAACGCCAAATCAAAAATACTTCGCTGGAAATCAGGGCAGGATTTAAGTTTTTACGCAAAGTTATTTACGAATAATGCCCTGCTAAATTCATTTTATTTGGCATTTACTAATGCCTTGTCAGCCTGGGAAATGTGTCTTTCTATGTGGTAAATGACAAATCGGAAAGTATCGCCCAAACGCAATTTGATGAAAGGACTCAGCGAAATGGCTGATTTGGTTTTCGAAAGATCACAATAAATGGCCTGATTCAATAACTCGTGTAATGCATCGCACTGGCTGATGAATTTGTCAACCGTACTTTTTGAAAGCAACGCTTGGTTGGGATTTTTATCTTTCGGGGAAGACATTTTGGTCAATTTACCATTTTTCACCTGCATCAATTCAGCAAAATAATTGCCCAATAATCCACTCTTAAAAATGGTATCTGCTTTACCAGCGTTTTTTGCCGCTTGCATGCTTTTACCCATTTCCGGGATGTAGTAGTCACCGTATAAGTTGAGATGTTCCAGGCATTCCAACACTGACCAAGTTTTATCATCAACCTTTGTATTCAAAACATCAGCAGAAATAGGTTGATAATGAAGCGCACGATTTTTTGAATGTGCAAGTATTTCTTGTAGCTCTGAAACCAAATCCTTATTTGTCATTTTCATCTTATTAATTTATGATGATGCAAAGATGAACCAGTTTGAAATCCTGAATATTGATTGAAATCAAGAATTTCGGATTCTGCTGAGTGTCTCCGGTGTCATGCGCAAATAAGATGCAATATACTTCAAAGGAATTTCTTGAAAAAGTTGCGGACTCCTGGTCAAAACCCTTCCTAATCTTTCATGTGGGGCTTCTGTCAATAGATCAATTTCTCTTTCCATCTGACCCAAGATCAATGCAGTCAATAATTGATTGTGATGCAAAGCGTGCTCAGGGCTTTGATTTACATAAGTCAAAAATGTTTGTTTTGAAACGGTCAGCACTGTCGTTTTTCTCAAAGCCTCAATGCTCAAAGTGGAAGGTAAACCGCTATAAAACGAAGAAATGGAAGTCATGATCGAACCTTTATACCCCAATCTAATGGTCTGATCTTCACCATTGATGGTACAAGTAGCCCTCACGGCACCTGATTGAATCAAATAAATTTGATGTTCAACCGAACCCGCAGTCAATAAATAATCACCTTTGCTGTACACCCTTTCTTTGCTTTCTCCAGCAGTAAAAAGGCCTTTCACAAAAGCGTCCGTTTCCATGAATTGGCTTAGATTTCCATCATCAGTCTGATGGGATCTTCGAGTAGTTCTTTCACTTTTACCAAGAAGGTCACTGATGTGCTACCGTCAATCACCCGGTGGTCATAAGAAAGAGCCAAATACATCATTGGCCTCACAACGATTTCACCATTGACAACCACTGGCCTATCTTTGATTGCATGCATACCCAAAATAGCAGATTGTGGCTCATTGATGATTGGAGTGGAAAGTAATGATCCAAAAACTCCACCATTGGTAATGGTAAAAGTTCCACCTTTCATTTCATCGATGCTCAACTTACCATCTCTAGCTTTTACAGCAAGATCTTTGAGTTTACTCTCGATTTCGTGAAATTTCAACTTGTCTACATTATGAATTGGAGGAACCACCAGACCTGTTGGAGTAGAAATTGCAAAAGAAATGTCTACGTAGTCGTGATAGACCAAGTCGTTTTCATCGATGAATGCATTGACATCCGGCATTTCCAATAAAACTTTGGCACAAGCCTTTGCAAATAAGGACATAAATCCAAGTTTGATACCGTATTTAGCTACAAACTGATCTTGGTATTTTTCACGTAATTGCATGATACCTGACATGTCCACTTCATTGAAGGTTGTGAGCATGGCTGTATTATTTTTGGCAGAAACCAGTCGGCTAGCGATGGTACGACGCATCCTGCTCATCTTTTCTCTTCTGTCAGATCGGTCTCCCGCAACTGTTGGACTAGCCTTTGGAGCTGCCGGGGCTTCTGGTTCTGTTTTGGCTTGTGGAGCCGCGGTTTTATCAGCTGCAGCTTTGATCGCATCGTCTTTAGTAATGCGACCTTCACGACCTGAACCAGCTACCTCTTCTGCTTTTAAATCATTTTCTCTCATGATTTTTGCAGCTGATGGGGAAGGAATATTTTTGGTAGCTGAAGTTGCTGCAGGTTCTTCCTTTTTAACTTCAACTGGAGTTTCTACCTTTGGAGCAACTGGAGGTTCAGCGGTGGCGCCCGCAAAAGAAGTATCAATTCTTGCTACCAAGGCACCGATTTCTAAGTCGTCACCTTCTTTTGCAACATGGATCAACTTACCAGCTGCTTCTGCTGGAAATTCCAAGGTTGCTTTATCAGATTCAAATTCACAAATGGGATCATCAAGTTTGATGATGTCTCCATCTTTTTTAAGCCACTGGGATAGGGTTACTTCTTTTATAGACTCGCCAATTACTGGCACTTTCATTTCAACTATACTCATACACACATTATTTTTAAAAACGACGCAAAAATATATCAAACAAAGCAAGAATCACAGCTATAAAAAAACAAAATGAAGATAAATTTAAGCTTACTTAAAATATTTTTAAAGTATGCTTAAATTAAAATAAAGTTTAATATTTTGTCAAAATATTGCTGTGTAAGCTCCTTTTAGAACAATTATTAAAAAAAATCATTGTAGATTCGCAGTAAAGCCAATAATGAATCCCTTTATTTTGTTATAATAATCTGAATAACTTTTTTTTTAACAACTACATAAATTGAATTTTCATGAGAAACTTTTTTCTTATTGTTTTATTATGTGCAGCAGTATTCAGTACTGATTTGCTAGCCCAAAATGGCCCCTCACCTTCTCCAGGTGCGAAAACCACTCAAACAATTGGTACTACTGATGTAACAGTTGCGTACTCTAGACCTTCTATCAAAGGAAGAAAAATATTTGGAGAATTAGTGCCATTTGATGCAGTTTGGCGTACAGGTGCTAACAGTGCAACTAAAATAACTTTCAGCAAAGACGTAAAAGTAGAAGGTCAAGCACTTCCTGCTGGCGATTATGCACTTTTCACAACTCCAGGAAAAACAAGCTGGAAAATCCATTTCCACAAATTTGATCAACCAGGTGCTGGCGCTTATGGCAACAGCAAACCAGCATTGACTGTTGAAGTAAAACCTGTGATGGCGAGTGAGAAAATGGAAAGCTTCATGATCATGTTTGACAATTTGAAGGACACTTCAGGCGAGATGGGATTGATGTGGGACAATGTTTATGTGCCAATTCAGTT
>JAKQLF010000261.1 GCA_029567325.1 Bacteroidota bacterium
GATAAAAGACCAAGAAATAAGGATAGACTACATCCAGCATGCATTAAGTGCTTTAATAGCAAAACATGAAACGTTGACAAGCCATTAACCATAAATAAAAAAGGATGCTCAATTTGACTGAACATCCTTTTTTATTTATGATTTTGCAAAAATATTATGCAATAACTAATTTTCTAGCTTTTAGTACGCCAACAATGGTTATACAAAGAGAGAGTATCAAAATGGACCATTGTCCCATGGTAGGTATTGGTTCTGCTTGGACACCAGCTTCTTGAATCATACATCCAAGTACGGTATCCCATGCATCTTTTTCTTCGTCAGTATCCTCTGAATCACAATAATACCAATCCCATCCTAGAAAACAAACGGACCCGTCTCCATATGGGATGGAAGCAACTCCAGCTCTATCACCATCCTTGTAGTAACAAATACTACCATCTGGCAACATAGATTCTAGAACATCAGTTGCATTGTTGAAACTAAGGGAAGATACTCCACTTGTTTCATAACATGTACCTGTCGTAGAACCAGTTATAATATCGATAGAGTCATCATCATCATCATCATCGTCATCATCATCACCGCCAGTTATAGTAAAACCAAAAATATCAAACAGCACGCTTGTTGAATTCATTACTATAACTTTTCCTCCATCATTTACAAATTCTTGTATTGCTGTTAGTACTGCTCCAGTAGGTGCAAAATTTTCTTGTTCATTTTCTGGTATAATTAAGATTTCTAGACCTGGCAATACGGTCGGAAGATCGTCTTCGTCACCTATGGTAATAAAAGAATACCCTAAATTGCTTACTACTTCTTGGACAACCAAACCCTCTGCTTCACAGTTAGGGTCATCATCGTCATCGTCATCATCTCCATCAGCTTCTAGGTCGATATAATCTGGGTCAGTGAAAATTCCAATACTTTGAGCATTTCCTAGGGTGAACATACAAAGTATAGCCAAAAAGGCAAGTAATGTTTTTCTCATTTGTGGATTAATTAGTGTTAAGAACAAAAGTCGATATTAATAGCGATTTAACCAAATAAAAATAAACTTAGTTTTTTTCGACCTTAAAAAATCTATGAAATCGATTCAGCAGTTTAAAATATTGTTTATCAATCTTTTACTAAATCCTTAATCCTAAATTAATACGATATTTTGAATATGTTAAGATTTGGATTTTCCATTAATTCAAAATATCCGATGATTTTATTAATATATAAAACCGGCTAACTACCAATATAGACGCACAAGCCAAACCTGCATACAATCCATAATAAATTCCTTCTGCACCCAAATTTTCGTGGATGCCAAAGTAATAACCAAGTGGCAAGGCAATAACCCAGTAAGCAAATAATGTGAATGCAGTAGGGATGTTGACATCTGATAGCCCTCTGAGCACACTCAATCCACCAACTTGAAGTCCGTCAAAAATGGCCAAAAGTCCCCCAATCCAAAGCAAGGAAACAGCCACTTCGATCACTTCAGGTTCGTGGATATACATTTGGATGATGAGCTTGTCAAATAAAATGATGAAGACAGAAGACATGGCCATAAATATAGAAATAAGCATAAAACAGACATTTCCTGCCCGTCTGATTTGTTGTAAATCCTTTCTACCTCTACCATCGCCGACCCTGATTCCGCTTGCGTATGATATACCTGCAGCAACCATATATGCTGCGGATACAAAATTGAGGGCGACTTGGTGGGCAGCCATCTGAGTTTCTCCAAGCCATCCCATCATGATAAAGGTAAAGGTAAAAGCACCTACCTCAAAAAACAAAGCTAAGCCGCTTGGAATGACTAACTTGTATAATTTGATGACCATTTTCTTGAGACGGATTAAGTCCAAACTGATCTCATTAGCATCTACCAAATAGACATTGTCAGACTTCTTTTTGAGGTAATACCAAATAATAAAGCCCATCAAAACCCGTGTTAGTAGGGTAGAATAAGCTGCCCCAACCGCGCCTAAAGCAGGGATGAATAAAAAACCTTTCATCAAAAAATAATTAAACAAAATATTGCAAGCGAGCCCAGCAATGGTAATGTTCATAGCCACTCCCGGTTTGCTCAGTCCATCCAAAACTTGTTTGATCCCCAAGAAATAATAGTTTGCAAAATGTGAAATAGCCAGGATAAATAAAAATAATGGGGCATCGATAGCTACGGCAGCTGGTTGCTCGAGCCACTCAAAATACCAAGCAATCACTCCGACTAAGATTGTCAGCACTATTCCAAGTCCAAAAACCACGCTCATCATACCTTTGTAGAGATAATAGATTTCCTCCTCATCTTGCTCAGCTTTGGCTTTGGAAACCAGCGGAGAAATCACATGCAACCCACCTACTGCAATGGATGCAATGAGAAAGGCCAATGAATTGGAAATCCCAGCAACGCCCAATGCAGTTTTTCCCAACATAGATCCAATCATCATGGTATCGGTAATGCCCATCAACACCACACCCACTTGAGCAACAATGATGGGAATTGCCAACTTTAAAGTTTGCGTAAATTCTATTTTATAAGCAGCTTGCATATCAAAGAATATGGGTATTTAGAGCAAATTGATTTACCTTTTCTACTTTAACCCATAGAAAAGGATTTGACAAACATACTCCTCAATTAAAATCAGGAAACTATCCCAGCCTAATTCAAAACTTGTAGGTTGTGAATTTGAAATGATAAAGTGACCTATTTTTTAGCAGGTATGTTCAAAATGGCATTTAAAGCTGGTTTTGGTTTACGGTCTCTATTCCACAATAATGGATAATTTGTCCTAGCAGGAATTGGATAGTCGTTTTTCCAAGACATGTCATCAGGTACGCCCCAAAGTGTAACTCTGTCAATCTTGTCCTTTTTTGCATAAAAGATTTTGAATAATTCAGCATACCTATCGGTCAATTGTTTTTCTTCGTCTTCAGGAAGGCCTTCTTTATATGGATCTAAAAACGTTTTAAATTCCTCCAATTGAAATTGTTTGTCACTCATGCCTTGGCCAATGATTTGACCTTCCTTAGTCAAAGGTAAAACATCAACGTCTAGTTCTGTAATCATTACTTTCACGCCGAGTGCAGCAAATGAGTCAATTGCAGCTTCAATATATTCATTTTTGGGATAATTCAGACCCCAATGTCCTTGCATTCCAATGCCGTCGATTCTGATTCCTTCTTTTTGAAGCATCCTCACCATGCGTACAATGCCGTCTCTTTTCTCTGGTCTCCAAGCATTAAAATCGTTGTAATATAACTCCGTATTTGGAGCATATTCACTTGCATATTTGAATGACAACTTTACCAATTCATCACCATCACCTACACCTTTTACCCATAAAGTTGGCCTATAAGAACCATCATTATCTATGACCTCATTGACTACATCCCAAGCATCCACTTTACCTGCATATCTTCCCGCAACCAATTCTATGTGTGCTTTTAATCTTTCTTTGGTTTCTGCTGGTGATTTTTGATTGCCATTTGCATCTTGGAAAAACCACGAAGGGGTTTGGTTGTGCCAAACGAGGGTATGACCAACGATGAACATATTGTGTTTTTTTGCAAAATCTACA
The DNA here is from genome assembly GCA_029567325.1 of Bacteroidota bacterium. Taxonomy (GTDB): domain Bacteria; phylum Bacteroidota; class Bacteroidia; order Chitinophagales; family Saprospiraceae; genus JADKBO01. Next base: position 3,573 of record JAKQLF010000261.1, read on the forward strand.
TATTCATCTGCTGGACCCCAATTGAAAACACCTGGTTCGGGATTTACCAAAGCAGCCTTCATAATGTTTTCTGGTGTTGTGGTATTGAATTGGGCAATAACTATGGCTTGTGACAAACTATCCTTTCCATTCACAATTGCCTCATTGACAGCGCTTCCCATTTTGAAAGCATCAGCATAAGCCTCTTTCAAAGTTGAATTATTTTCTGATTGAATCTCGGTTGTAGCAGATGCTGTTTCCTCTTTGCAGCTGTTTGCAGATATCACAAAAAGCAAAGAAAGAAATAGGTAAAAGTTGTTTTTGATAGCCATAATGTTTGAATGTATTTTACACGATGGTCCAAAAATAACGGAATTTTACAAAAAACCCAATGGGTGGCTTGCAGCATAATAAAAAGACCAGTCACCTGTTTTTTTATTTTTTTTAAATTTTGAAAAGGAAAGTAATTTTAAAATAATAAAATCTAAATTAATTTAGAAGCCATTGAAGGTCTGAAAGACTATTGGAAAAGTGTTTCTTCTGTAAAACAAAAAACTCGTAAAGGCTTTATAAATGTGTAATTTTTGGCGTATTGATTGGTTAAAGACCAAAGATTTAATGAAGTAACATTTTCAGATAGATGTATATTCGCCAAGTAAAAGCAAACATTTATAATTTTTTAAAAAATAGAAAGTATGATTAAAAGATCGGCAACAGCCATTTGGAATGGTTCTGGAAAAGATGGAAATGGCGTTTTGACTACACAAAGCGGAGTTTTGAATGGTAGTCAATATTCCTATAAAACTAGATTTGAAGACGGCATCGGAACCAATCCTGAAGAATTAATAGCGGCAGCACATGCCGGTTGTTTTTCAATGAAGTTAAGTTTTGTACTCGGAGCTGCTGGTTTTACTCCTGAAGTATTGAATGCATCTTGTGAAATAGGATTGGATGCAGGAAAGATCGTGCATTCTCATATCACGCTCAATGCAGTAGTGCCTGGTATTTCTGCAGAAGTATTTGAAGCTTCAGTTAGGGACGCGGAGGCTAATTGCCCTATTTCTGTACTCCTGGATACAGAGATATCAGTGGAATATACTTTGGAAGCATAAAATCATAGGTGGGAGGCTCTATGGAGAGCTTCCCTTTTTTTAAAATGGTGCAGGTGCAACCACATCAATCAGTTTTTCTTTGACGGGATGCCAAAACTGAATGTACTCCGCGTGTAACATCAATCTTTCAGCCCGATGTCCATATAAATCATCACCTTCTATTGCCATATTCAATCCTAAATGATGAGCGGCATGAACCCGCAATTGATGGGTTCTTCCAGTTACAGGAAAAAAGTGAATCCTCGTTTTTTTATCCTTCACCTCAATGACTTTCCAATGGGTAATAGCATGTTTTCCATGTTCATAACAAACCAATTGGTGCGGTCTATTTTCTAAATCTACGCGTAGTGGCAAATCAATGGTTCCTTCTGAGGTCTGAAGTACACCTTCTAAAATGGCAATATATCGTTTTGATACTTTGCGTTTTGTGAATTGTGATTGTAAGTTTTGATGCACGTATTTTGTTTTCGCAATGACCAACAATCCAGAAGTTGACATGTCTAATCTATGGACGATCAAAGGTCCAGTTGCGTATGGATAAAGTGCTTTGACTCTGGTATAAACACTGTCTTGTATTTTTTTCCCAGGGACTGATAAGAAGTTTGGAGGTTTATTGATGACTAAAATTTCATCATCTTCATACATGATGTCAAATGGAATTTCGGCTGTTTTTCTGGCCAACATTGGGTTTGGATCTACTGCCAAGCCCTGTATCATGTGTCCTAGAATTGGTTCGCATTTTCCCCGACAGGCTGGATAATACTCACCATGTTTCCTGATTTCTGAGGATGGTGATTTTCCCCACCAAAATTCAGCTAATGCAATGGGCTTCATTTTGTTTTGATAGGCAAATTGCAATAACTTAGGTGCGGCACATTCACCTGCTCCCGAAGGGGGTACTTGAATGTCGTACTTCAGGAAGATATCTCTAAGTGTATGATTTTGACCATTATAATCTAAAAAAGCATACTGAGCAAAGAGTTGGTTTTGTAGCTCATTTGACATGGATTTGCGTAATTCCTTCAATTGATTCACCTTGTCCAAATGAGGTTGTAAAAGTTCATTTAAGCTATCCAAAATTGCCCGCAGATTTTTATTTGTGTCCTTGTATCTATAATGCCAAATTGCACTTTCTTTATTGAGCTTATTTAGAAGTGCTTCATCCGTAGGAGAATTTTGTCTTTGACCTTTTCTATTTTGTTTGGCTAAAGCCATTTCTTTCTTGAGATCATTTAACTGATTCTCCATCAATATTTTATGATTCTCTATTTCTAGGTTTAATTTAGAGACATATTCGCTGCTTTCCAGTTCTAGTATTTCCTTATTGATGGCTGAAATTTTGTCTTCGCCAATGCGATAAAATCCATTTTCATCCAAAGTATCAAAAACGGGAGGTACAAATCCTTTGAAATGATTGCCTCCACCTAGTTTACCCGAAAAAGCGGCTAGGTATCCAAGTTCATTTTTATCATTTGTGACAACTAATACACCAAACATTTTACCCACTTCTTCATCAAAATCATGTTCATTGAGCTTCAATTCTAAAATTCTAAGTTTTAATTTTTCTGCGGCAAATTGGGCGATAGGATGAGGGTGATAATTAAATGGATAATTGAATGTTTCAGGAATTATTAATTGATTTTCAGTATTTTGTATCGGTATAAAATAATTGGACATCTTGAATAAACATCGTTTGAAAGGCAAAATTAAGATTTTTGGAATGAAACCATTCTTTTAATAAAGTTTGTGGTCAGGTAAGAGCAATCAGCTCTCAGCAGTCAGTTAATTATCCGTGATCACATCTCTTTATTTCGTAATGTATACATTCTATCTTTTAAATCTGATATTGCATATAATTGGAATTTTGATAATTTTACCCAAAAGTAAAGAATGGTGCACGGGACGCATAATGCGGTCAAAGATGATAGGAATGAGGAGATTCTCATATATATAAATGGCGAATTTTTTCCGAGAAATGAAGCAAAAATTTCTGTTTTTGACAGTGGATATTTGGTCGGAGATGGAATTTGGGAAGCAATACGATTACACAATGGAGGGTTACCTTTTTTGGATTTACATTTGAATAGGTTGTGGCAAGGATCCAAAGCGGTTGGCATGGATTTGAAAATGACCAAACAAGATTTGGTCAACATTATCTGGGAAGTTTTGAAAACAAACAAAATGACAGATGGGGTCCATATCCGAATCATGGTTACCAGGGGGATAAAGAAAACACCCTCACAAGACCCTCGATTGACCATCTCAGGTCCAAATTTGGTGATCATTCCTGAGTACAAAAAGGCCAATGAAGATTCTCGAAAAAAAGGTGTGGTGCTATTTACTTCAACTATCAGACGAGGGTCTCCAGACTATTTGGATCCTAGACTCAATTGTCACAGTAAATTACATGAAGTGCAGGCCTTGATTCAAGCCATTGAAGCTGGGGCAGACGAAGCTTTGATGTTGGATGTAAATGGATTTGTAGCTACTTGCAATTCAACCAACTTTTTCATCGTGAAAGACGAAAAAGTCATTACTTCCACTGGTAAGTATTGCATGAATGGAATTACCCGCCAAAACATATTGAACATTTGTAAAACACAAGGAATAAATTATGAAGAAAAGGATTTTTCTTTAACGGATGTTTATGATGCAGACGAAGCATTTGTAACGGGCACCTTTGGTGGACTGACTCCTGTAGTGAAAATAGATGGAAAAATAATTAGTAAAGGAGAAGGGCCTTTGACTGAAAAATTAAATGAATATTATCATGAATTGGTGCATCAATCAGCTCTAAAATCGAAAGAATCAACATGGATCAAACTATAAGAATAAATGCTTGGTGTGGGCCAAGAAATCTGTCTACTGCGCTGATGTACGCTTTTGACAATCGACCTGATTGTATTGCATTTGATGAACCACTTTATGCATTCTACTTGTTGAATTCGCCAGCAAGAGCATATCATCCAGGAGCAGAAGACATCATATGTAATATGGAGGGAGACCCTGCGAAACTGACCGATTTTATGTTAGGAGATTTTCCAAAACCAGTGGTATTTTTCAAACAAATGACACACCATTTGCTTGATATTGATCGCTCATTCATGGAAAAAATGAAAAATATAATACTCACAAGAGATCCATTTGATATGATTCCATCCTTTGCCAAAGTAGTTCCAAATCTGACTATTGAGGATATTGGTTACAAAGATCAACTTGCTTTGAAAGAATATTTGAATTCCAAGGGCCAAGATGTTTTAGTCGTAGATTCCAAAAAATTGCAAGAAAACCCATCTGAGGTTTTGGGAAGATTATGTGAATTTTGCGGTATAACTTTTGATGAAAAGATGCTTAAATGGGAGGCAGGCCCTAAGGATTCTGATGGAATCTGGGCGCCCTATTGGTATGAATCTGTGCACAAATCAACTCATTTTTTGCCATACAAACCAAAAGAAGAGCCATTTCCGGAAGCTCTTTATCCATTGCTGGAAGAATGTAATATTTACTACGATGCATTGACCGCCATTTAGTAATAAAGTGATGTAAACTATTGATGATCAAAAACTTGGCAATATTATTGTTGTATTGAATGAAGAGAATTCTCGTCTAGGATTTTTTCAAAATAACAATAATGGACCGTTCCATTTTCCTTTTTATAGCTTGCGTATTTTTCCTAATACCAACTTTCTCATTGGTAGGTCAATGTAATATTGGTAATCCTTCCACCAATGCTCCCTCTTGGAGTACTGCAAAAACTATAGAACAGAACTTTAATGATGCAAGACGTTGGGAAGAAACAAATCGAATGCTCACTCCCAATTGCTTAGGTAATATGGTACCTCCACCAGGTGGATGGGCAAGTTTGACAGATGATGTATTGGTGTTTTACATTCATAATTCTGAAAGAACGGCAAGGGGTTTGTTGCCTTTCGAAGGAGTAGAAACCAATGTAGATCAGGTTGCTCAAGGTCACACGGACTACATGATGGCTCAAGATTTTTTTTCGCATTACGGTAATCCGGCACAAGGGACTGGAAATATATATAACAGATGTACAAGCCCAACATCTGTGTCGGGGAGCAGCCCAGGGCAGAGGATTAACAGTAATGTTTTGCTCAATGGAAAGTATTCTTACTGGGCTGAAAACATAGCGGTTGCTGTAAATTTTCAAAGTAGCTTTCCCAATTTTTCTGCCTCTTCTATGTATAGCTTTATTTATACAGATGCTGGTTCTGCATGGGGTCACCGTATTAATATATTTAGGGTTTATACCAATAATTATGGAGGGACAGGGTCGGAAGGATTTATCGGAGTGGGAGTTACTCAAGGTACAAATTACCAGACAACTGCTTTTGGTTGTGGTACGAATTGGGCTCACGCAAAAATTCTAAATGTGGATTATTATGACCCCATCAATGTTGCCCCAGGGACTTTTTCTTTTATTACGGTGGTTTTACCAGCTAGGTTGCGTGAGTTTACTGCTCAAACTAAAGGAAGTGATATCGAGGTTTCTTGGGTTCTAGAGCTTGAAGAAAACTTAGATTATTATGAATTGGAACATTCTAAAGATGGTTTGGAATTTTCTTATATAACAGAATTAAAAGCTAGAGGTACTATAAACGAACCGACCCAATATTTGGCCAAGGATTTCGATCCTTATGACGGAGTAAATTATTACAGGTTGAAAATGGTAGATTTCGATGGTTCTTCCACATATTCAAAAATTTGTCATGCGTCAATTTTTTCAGATAGGCCTGTTCCTCAAATTTATCCAAACCCCTTCCAATCCATTTTAACAATTGATGGGGCCGATCATGATGAAATCCAATATGTTTTGACAGATTTGTTGGGGCAAAAAGTAGCAATTGGTAGGATAGGTAATCAAAAGCATGAGTTGGATTTGTCATCCCTATTATCTGGTGCTTATATCCTTCAACTCTTTGAAAATGAACATTTTGTTTCTTCTCAGAAATTACTAAAGCTATAAATTAGAAATATAAATTTGGTTTTTAAGTGACACTCTGACAAAGTCATTTGAAAATATGTCAGCTCATTTTCCATTCCTCTCCATATACTGGAAATTTTGTCACAACAATACATTATGGCACATTTAGTGATTATATGAGTGCAGTCTTGAACGTCGTCCAATGGGATTAACGTTTCCAGACCACTTTAATATTTATTTTTTATTCATTGACATTTTAAAACTAATTTGAATTATGAAGCCAATTAACGACAGAGTTGTGGTGAAGCCGGCAGATGCCGAAGAAAAAACAGCAGGTGGCATCATATTGCCTGATACTGCTAAAGAAAAACCTCAAAAAGGCACTGTAGTAGCAGTTGGTCCGGGTAAAGAAGGCAACAAAATGACTGTAAAGAAAGGAGATACTGTTCTTTACGGAAAGTATGCAGGACAAGAAATAAGCTATGAGGGAAAAGATTACCTCATCATGAGAGAAGACGACATCTTGGTTATTATCTAATTCAGATGTTATAAACCACCGAAAATCCAAGTATTCATTAACTAACATTTAAAAAGAAAATAAAAATGGCTAAAGAAATTAGCTTTAATTCAGATGCTAGAGCTTCGTTAAAGAAGGGAATTGATGCATTGGCAAATGCTGTAAAAGTAACCTTGGGTCCAAAGGGTAGAAACGTTGTTATACAAAAAAGCTTTGGTGCACCAACAATCACTAAAGATGGTGTTACTGTTGCAAAAGAAATCGAATTGGAAAACCCAGTAGAAAACATGGGTGCTCAAATGGTAAAAGAAGTAGCTTCTAAAACTGCGGATGCAGCCGGTGATGGTACAACAACTGCTACTGTTTTGGCTCAAGCTATGGTTACTGCTGGAATGAAATATGTTGCAGCAGGTGTAAACCCAATGGATTTGAAAAGAGGTATCGATAAAGCTGTAGAGGCTGTAATTGGTGGCTTAAAAAAACAAAGCGAGTCAATTGGTAGCGATTTCAAAAAAATCCAACAAGTAGGTTCTATCTCTGCAAACAACGATGATGAAATCGGAACATTGATTGCAGATGCAATGAAGAGAGTTACCAAAGATGGTGTAATCACTGTTGAGGAAGCAAGAGGAACTGACACTTATGTGGATGAAGTTGTAGGTATGCAATTTGATAGAGGTTATTTGTCACCATATTTTGTTACCAATGCTGAGACAATGGTTACAGAATACGAAAATCCAATGATCCTTATCCACGACAAGAAAATTTCTAATGTACAGGAGATTGTTCCAGTATTGGAGAAAGTTTCACAATCAGGAAGACCACTTTTGATTATTGCTGAAGATGTTGATAGCCAGGCACTTGGTGTATTGGTAGTAAACAGATTGAGAGGTGGTTTGAAAGTTGTAGCCGTAAAAGCTCCAGGATTTGGAGACAGAAGAAAGGCTATGTTGGAAGACATTGCTATTCTTACAGGCGGTACAGTAATCTCTGAAGAGAAGGGTTACAAATTGGAAAATGTCCAAGCTACTGACTTAGGTCAAGCAGAAAAAATCACTGTTGATAAAGACAATACTACCATCGTAAATGGAAAAGGTAAAAAGACTGACATCCAAGCAAGAATTGCTCAAATAAAAGGTCAGATCGAAACTACCACGTCTGATTATGATAAAGAAAA
>JAKQLF010000294.1 GCA_029567325.1 Bacteroidota bacterium
ACGTCGCCATCATCATAATTATATACGCCACCGATTTCGACACCATTGAGACCTTTGGAATGTCCACCAATGATATTGATTGAAATGGTGTTTCTTGTGTGGAAAGAAAGCAATTTATTGGTACTTATTGGAGGCAGCAAAGAGACTGAGAAGCTATTAAAAATAGTGTCGTTGATATTGACCAAGTTGACATTTTTTAGCTTCATCTTTTTCCAGAAATTTTCGTTGTAGCTGGACTTTACAATCTCTGGAAAAGCTGGAATTCTGTCATTATTCAGTGCGCCAATTTGCAATTCCTTTTTTGTCAACGAATCAAATTCAGAGATTCTTTGCCTTGGAAACGAACGCATTTTGATATGTAATGTTTGACTTCTAGACGCTACAATGACCAATGATGTGTCAAGGTAATTCTCTTTTGCAATATTGATTTTTATTTGTTTGGCACTTGATGGAACATTAAAAGCAAATCTTCCTTTTTTGTCAGAATTGACCAAAATCTTGTGTTTTTTGACATAAATACTGGCATCGCTCAGTGGTTCGTTTGAATTTGGATCAGTGATGGTGCCATTTATGCTCAACTCTTTTTTGGTGCCATCTTTGGTAGGTTTAACAATGATATATTTCTCTTTGACTGAAATATGGATGTTTAATGATGTCTCCAAAATAGGCAACACATCTTTTAAAGGCTTTTTTATAACCTGAATAGAAATTAGCTGATTGTCTTGAAATTCACTATACGAAAAAACCATACCCGTTTGATTCTGAATATCTTGAAAGATAACATTCGCTGGCGTGTTATTATAATGAAGAGTGACTTCTTGGTTGATATCTGACTGACTCTGCGAGACATTCCATATCAAAAAAGCCAACATACTGAATATGATTCTTATTGACATGGCTTTCCTGTTATTTTGTAGTGATGGTCTTGGTATTCATACTTAAAACCTAATGTTTCGGCAATGACGGTGATAATAGTGGCCACTTTTTCGTCAAAAAACTGTGTGGTAATTTTACATTCGCCTATTGATTCAGGAGATAATTGCACATCTATCTGATATGTTTTCTCGAGCAAATCAACTACTTCCACCAAGCGTGTATCCTTAAAGTCAAACTTCAATACTTTGGTCTCCAAATCGGTAATGATGGTTTTTTGTGAACGAATATACCAAGCTTTTTCACCAGCTTTGATGATAATCTCGCTGCCATGTTCGTCATACAGACGCACG
>JAKQLF010000298.1 GCA_029567325.1 Bacteroidota bacterium
AGCCCGTAGGGCGAGCGGAGCAGCGCTGCACCTAAGCCCGATTATCAAATAAATAAATATCTTTGTAGAACGATCACTTACCCTATCAAAAGTGGTACACTTTGAATGAGATAAGGTGGTACACTTTCATGAGATTTTGCACTCCATTTTTGTAATTTTACGATTTCTCTCATTTACAGCCGAAGTTGCCATAGATGATACATCATCTATTAATTTATTTTTATATTTTAAAATTTCAGTATTATTTTCAAATATAATCTGTTGGAAATCTTGAAATTTTTTATCATCAAAGAATTTACTAATCATTACTTGAGAAATCTTGAAAGTCTGTATCATGATTTGTTGTTGATCTAAATCATAATTCACATTCTTCTTTTTCAAAACTTTAACAAAGTAGTCAACAATCACTTCAAGTGAATAGAATAGTCTTACTAAGGGATGTGGATGAGATTTTTGTTCGAAATATAATCCATCATGATACTCATTGAAGCTAAGAAAGTAAGTAAATATTGAACTTGATAAAATGCTTAAATAGCATGTTATTAATTCTTCAGTCCATTCACATTCAAAATAATTTTCAAAATATTGATATAAATGTGTTCCAACGCAGATTGATGCAAAAAGGTCTGCATCTGCTTCTTTTATATGATCTTCATAATTGAAATCTTTATAGTTTCCACTTAACTTTTCTTCTATTTCCTCTTTTCTATTACTTTGACTGAACTCAATTAAATGGCCTAATTCATGATAAAATGTAAAGTGAGTCAACGTTTGATACATTAGTTCTCCAATAGAATTTGTGACACAGTCTTGGATTTGCTGTATACCCTCTATACCTGCATAATCTGATATATCGAAATACCTGTTAAGTTTGGTGTCAAATAGCTCTATCAAGCCTCTACTAATTCCAAGAAGGAATATACCATCTTTTGGGGGAGAAGCTAATGCATTTAAATCTGAAGAATCAATAAAATATACATAGGCTGGACTAATCTCAAATTTGTAATGCTTATGTTGTCTTTCTAAATTCGCTTGATAGAAACGATAAAGACCGTTGAACAACTCATTTTTTTCGTCCTTGAATTCAAAGTATCTTGATTCAGGTATTGTGGACTTCCTTTTTAAATAATTTATATGTTCTGAATATTTTTTCATTCTAAATTCATGTAAATTTATTATACATTATTAAATTTAAATAGAGATACCGATAAGTAATAAAGATATTCGATATTTAAATTCAAAATTTTGGTGCCGTAGTCGAAAGTACTTGAATTCCAAAAAAGTTATTCTTTCTCGTGCAACAAACACTATGAAAACTTAATTGTTAGGAAATTGCTTTCCCTCGCACATTCGTTTTCCTTATGTTGTTTAAATAGTTTGAATAGGGTTTTCTATCTTTATTCTCCAAGATTTCCTCATTTGATTTCTCAATTATATTGTTGGGGGCATCTATTTTATTTAGAAAAACGTTTATTCCTGTTATCGTCTGCAACCCCTTATATTTTGTCTTTCTATGACTAAGTTTAAAATTATTATCAATTATAATTTTGAGTATATCTGAGAGTAAATATTGAAAGTCCTGTTGTGACGAGAAAGTTAAATCATCAACATATCTTGTGTATGTAATATTATTCTTGTTACAAAAATCAATAAGCAATAAATCTGTGTCGAGAAAAACCAAATTGGCAATATGAGTACTTGTTGGTGTGCCTTGTGGCAATTCAGACTTCCAAGTTGTCAATTTTGTCATCCAGTGTGAGAAATGTGAGGAAAAATGAAAGTTGCAAAAAGTTTCATAAATTCTTTTTGATGAAATGTTTGGATAAAAATCTTGCAAATCGGTTGTGAAAACGTACTTTTTCCCTTGGTGAGGTTTAGCATTAGTTATATTGCTACAACCTTTTACACCACCATGAATGGAACTAGGTAATTGAATTGGAGCCAAAATTTTATTCTTTATTCGTAATTGAATTAATTTTAGCTCTTTCTGTGACGGTCGAATAACCCTTACTTTTTCAGTTCCATCTAAATAATGTTTTGGCTTCCCTGTCTTTTTATCAAGTTTTTTTTCTATCCACTCTTTGTAATAATTCTCTAAATTATTCGAAATGTTTTCCACCTCTGTCGGCTTAAAACTTACGATTGAACAGAACTTTTTAAACTCATTTATTTTAAACTGCGAAGAATTCATTTACCAAAGATTTTACAGAAGGACTTACTATTTGAAATGCTTTTCTTTTGTTTGGATGGACATCATCTTCTGTCATCGACAGGAAAAAAAGTATAGGTAAAGGGATATTTAAATTTTCACTAATTAATTTCAAGGTTGAAAGGTTCGGTTCTTTCAAATTGCACTCAATTTGGGAAAGATAAGTTTGTGAAATTCCACAAGTTTGGGCAAACTCACCTTGGGTTTGCCCCTTTTGTTTTCTTATATTTTTTATAACGTTGCCTAAATCCATTATTTTATTTTTTAAAAAAATTAAGGAGTGTTCGGATTTCAAATCTACATTTTGGAACATCAATTATGATCTTTGGCGAAAAACTTAATAAGTAGCTCCACAGCTTTCGTAATTTCTTTACGAATCTGCTCGTTTGTCTTACCTTTTTTTCCTTTCAAGAGATTAAGTCTTACTAATGCTTCATTTAAGTCATTTAAATCTGCTTCCGAAAGAGAACACTGGCTCTCTGTGACAGTTGCAATACTTTGTATTGCATTATCAATGATTTGATTTTGTTTTGATCTACTCATGAATTCAAATTTTAAAGACAACAACATTGTTGCCTTGTTTTTCTTTTTTTACAGTATCCAAATTTGAATTTAGAAATCAGAGTAGATATGAGTCTATTTTCCAAGTGCGTAAAACAATGTTCTCGTACACTCACTTAAATTTTTTGCAATTGAATTAAAATTCCATTACACCAATGAAAACATTTATTAATTATCTAGTTTAGGCGTTTATGGCCGTCCGGTAGATATTGGTTTTGCATTGTTAGTTTACCCGTTAAGGTTGCCAGTTAAGACAGTCAATTAATCTCCACTTAGATAATAGACATCAAATCACATTTCAAAGAACTAATATGTGACAAATATATAACAAGTTTTCGAATTTGCAAATTAAATATTACTCTCAGTTAATAATAAATTAGATTTTAGTGCTTAAAGGCCATATTTCAAGTATTCAAAAAGATTTATGTGAGTGTTCGTCTTGTTGTGCTGTTTGGTAAGTTTACTTTCGACAAATTCCCCCAAAAGTGGTTTTCAATGAATTTTTAAAAACACAACTCACTGTTTATCAATAATATACATATTTTTCAGGATAATTAAAACTATATTGACAGTGAATTTTGGAAATTAACACACCAGTTACTAATAAAAGGCAACTACAATGTAATCGAAGTGCTAAAATTTAATGATAATATTTATAAAATTCTGAGTTACTAGGCACAACTTACTTTTCCCATTGATTGGATGGCACCAATTCACATTCCGAGCCAAGAATATTTCTATAAACCAATCTCTCTCCAATCTCAATTTAAAACCAACCTACGTTTCCTGCCCAGCCACAAAAAACCAAAATTATTGTTATGTCCTTTTCGGTTATATTCAAAGCAAAGTCAATTATCCATCCTTCCAATTGAATAAATACTCTCCTTAAAATCCAAGAAAATAAAACGCTAAACCCCCTACGCCTTCATATACATCACTTCCTTCACCGCCTTAATCACCTTCGTCGGATTGGGCATATACTCATCCACAAATGCTTGGGCGTATCCCAATGAAGTATCTGCGGCGCTTACGCGGACGACTGGTGCGTCTAAGTAATCAAATGCGTGTCTTTGCATGTTGTAGGCTATTTCAGTAGAAACACTCGCGAAAGGCCAAGCTTCATCCACGACCACCATTCTATTGGTTTTCTTGAGTGAAGTAATGAGTGTTTTGTAATCCATCGGTCTGATGGTGCGTAGATCGATGACTTCGGCAGAGATGCCTTCTTTGGCCAATTCTACAGCAGCTTCTTTGGCTACTTCGATCATTTTATTGTAAGAGACGATGGTGACGTCTGTGCCTTCTCTTCTGATGGCTGCTTTTCCGATGGGTACGATGTAATCTCCATCAGGAACTTCTCCTTTGAATCCGTAGAGCATTTCTGACTCCATCATACAAATTGGATCGTCGTCGCGAATGGCTGCTTTGAGCAAACCTTTGGCATCCGCTGGATCGATACAAGAAATGACCTTGAGACCAGGAACGTTGGCCATCCAACTCTCAAATGTCTGTGAGTGCTGTTGTGCCAATTGACCTGCAGCACCCGATGGACCTCTGAAAACGATTGGGCAGTTGAACTGTCCTGCTGATTGCGACAACGTTTTAGCCGCGTTGTTGACGATCTGATCAAAAGCAAGAATGGCGAAGTTCCAAGTCATGAATTCGATGATCGGTCTGAGGCCATTCATCGCTGCCCCAACGCCAATACCGGTGAAACCCAACTCTGCAATCGGTGTGTCGATCACGCGCTTTGGACCAAATTCATCGAGCATTCCTCGACTTACTTTGTAAGCACCATTATATTCTGCTACCTCTTCTCCCATCAAGAATACGGTATCATCTCTTCTCATCTCTTCAATCATCGCCTCATTGAGCGCATCCCTTAGTGTTAATTCTCTTGCCATCTTGTATTTTTTTAAAAAGCGAAGCAAAAATAGTTATTACTTCTCTACCATCCCAATTTCTACTAAACATAAAATCTGTAAAAGAGATCATTCTTTGGGTGAGAAATGTGAGATGTGAGTGAGATGTGAGATGTGAAATGTAAAATGTGAGAGTAAATAGTGAATGGTGAATGGTGGGAGATGTGAGATGTGAGATGTGAAATGTGAAATGTAAGATGTAAAATGTGAGGTGTGAAAGTGAATGGTAAATAGTAAATGGTGAATGGTGTGAGATGTGAAATGTAATATGTGAATTGGAACTACAGGTAAAGAAAGGGCTTGCCCCTTTCTAGCTTGCACGAATGTATGGCTGGTCCCTTCCTATTGGGCACGAACAACTACGTAATTACGTAGAATATTTGTTTCAAACGATTTGTTTTGAATATTTTTTCTGAATAATTAGGTAGTATAGAAAAAAATCAATCATGATATCATCATTTTATTTTTATTTATTTTATTGTATATGAATTAATTACACATTAATATTATTTAAATTTAATGAATTTGTAAGTATTTTTACTTATTTATTTGGTATTTATACTTAGTTTTATTTAGATTTGTACTTAAGAATTACGCAATAACAAAATAAAAACGATCATGAGAACTAAAACTTTACAAAACTTCAGTGCTTTATTAGTCTTTTTATTGATGACCTCTGTGGCTTATTCGCAGTTTGAACTTTCAGGTGAGATCAGACCGCGCACAGAATACCGTCATGGTTTTAAGAAACTTTTTGGCGAAGGCCAAGATCCTGCATTTTTCACTGAGCAGCGCTCGAGGTTGTACGCAGACTACAAAATGGATAAACTGACATTCAAATTATCTATTCAGGATGTGCGCATTTGGGGGGCAGACAGACAAATCTACAAACCCGGAGAATCACTCAATGGCATGAATGTCAATCAGGCTTGGGCACAATACACTTTTGATAGTGGATTGGGTTTGAGAGTTGGTAGACAGGAATTGGATTATGACAATGCCAGATTTTTGGGCGATCTATCATGGGCACAACAGTCCAGATCACACGACGCTTTGTTGCTCGCTTACACAAAAAATACCTTCACCGGTCATGCAGGATTTGCATTCAACCAAAATGCCAATACCGCAGAACCTACTAAATTGCTCAACAATTATTACGGATTGGGCGGTGCCAATTACAAAGCCATGCAATACTTGTGGTTGAATAAAAAATTCTCTAAAGGATCTGTGAGTGCCTTGATCTTTAATGATGGTAAAGAAGCAGCGGATTCTACCGTGAATTACATGCAAACACTTGGTTTATATGGCAAATTTAGTTTGGGGAAAGTCCAGCTAGAAACTGAAGCTTATGTACAAACGGGCAAAGATGTTACCAAAAAAGACGTATCAGCTTACTTATTGGCTTTCAATGCCATGTACCCTGTAACTAAGAAAGTGAGTTTTGGAGTTGGTATGGACTACGTATCTGGTACGGATGTAACCAAAGCGGCTACAGAAAGCAATTCTTTTGACCCACTTTACGGTACGAACCACAAATTTTATGGATTCATGGATTACTTCTACGTAGGAAATCCATCTGCATTAAAAGGTAGAAATGTAGGTTTGGTTGACCCTTATGTGAAGTTGGTGCTCAATCCAAATCCCAATAACAACATCGTAGCTTTTGTGCACAGTTTCAGGTCACCGGTGGATATCTATAAAGGCGGCGATGCGAATACACCATCTATGTCCAAAACATTGGGCACAGAATTGGACTTGGTTTATACAATCAAATTGTCACAAGGCGTGTCCATCAATTTGGGTTATAGCCAACTTTTTGGAACGGATTCTATGGTTGCTTTGAAAGGTGGAAGCAAAGATCAAACAAACAATTGGGCATGGACCATGATCACCTTCAAGCCATCTTTTTTCAAAACAGAAAAACCAGCACCAGTACAATAATTTAAATATATAATTACTAATCAACTAATTACAAAATATAAAAAACTTAAATATCATGAAAAAGAATTTATTTCAATTGATAGTCGTAGCTAGTCTTTTGGGATTGTGGGCATGCGGCAGCGGCGGCGAAGTTAAAAAAGATGTAACTACAACGACGGCACCGGTTTCACCAGTTGAGAAACCACAGCTCACTTTTGGTTTCATCAAATTGACAGATATGGCACCACTTGCTATTGCCAAGGAGATGGGATATTTTGAAGATGAAGGGCTTTTTGTCACATTGGAAGCGCAGGCTAACTGGAAAAATATATTGGACAGGGTAATTGACGGAGAATTAGATGGTGCGCACATGTTGGCAGGCCAGCCCATTGCTGCTGGAGCAGGATTTGGCAGACAGGCTGACTTAGTAACTTCCTATTCCATGGACCTCAACGGTAATGCCATCACGGTTTCTAATAGTGTTTGGGCTGCCATGAAAAAACACGTGAAAAATGGACCCGATGGCAAACCCATTCACCCCATCACAGCTGATGCCCTCAAACCCGTGATTGATGCTTATAAAAAGGAAGGCAAACAGTTTAAAATGGGCATGGTATTCCCAGTTTCTACGCACAATTATGAATTGCGCTACTGGTTGGCGGCAGCAGGAATCGATCCAGGTCAGTACACTGCTGACAACGCAAACGGTCAGGTTGGTGCTGAGGCTTTATTATCAGTAACTCCACCGCCTCAAATGCCAGCTACATTGGAATCAGGAACGATTGATGGATATTGCGTGGGTGAACCATGGAACCAACAGGCGGTATTCAAAGGAATTGGCGTGCCAGTAGTGACCAATTATGAAATTTGGAAAAACAACCCTGAGAAAGTTTTTGTGATGACCAAAGCATTCGTAGATCAATATCCAAACACTGCAAAAGCCATCACCAAAGCCTTGATCAGAGCAGGAAAATGGTTGGATGATCCAGCAAACAGACCATCTGCTGTAGGCATCCTATCTAGACAAGAATACGTAGGTGCTGACTCAGTCATCATTGCCAACTCTATGACTGGTACATTTGAATTTGAAAAAGGTGACAAACGATCACTACCCGACTTCAATGTGTTCTTTAAATACAATGCAACCTATCCATACTTCTCTGATGGCGTTTGGTTCTTAACTCAAATGAGGAGATGGGGACAAATCGGCGAGGCAAAACCCGCAGATTGGTACGCAAGCACCATCACTAAAATCTACCGCCCAGACATTTGGCAAACCGCAGCCAAAGAATTGCTTGCTCAAGGATTACTTACCGATGCAGACATCCCACAAACAGATGGTTACAAACCTGCAACGGCTGATTTCATTGATGGTACCCAATTTGATGGCAAGGATCCAATCGGTTACCTCAATAGTTTCAAAATAGGAAATAAAGATAAGCTAGTACAATAATTAGGATGGACAGTACCAAGGAAATGTATAGTTTCCTTGGTACTTTTTAAGCTGAAAGACGAGGTTATAAGATCGGAGAAGCTAGAAAATTTGCAGTGATGAAAGATTTACTAGTGAGGATAAAATTCAATCCTTGAAACATCATGGTGTCCAATTCAACCCCAATTCGGGGTTGTAGGAAAATTGGTTTTTTGTTTTCCCCGCGCTTCGCACGGGGCTAATGACATTGAACCCATTCTGGGTTCTACCCAATTGAAAACTGAGAGCTGGTCACTGAAAACCGAAAACTGAGAGCTGATCGCTGAAAACTGAGAGCTGATCACTGATAAACATACGAACCATTAATTTTTAAAATTGAAGTAAAAAAAATATGAAAACAGGAACCATTGATCTACCAAAAAATAATGAAAAGTCAACCTTCAACATAGGTTTGGTTTTGACAAACATGTCAAAAAAAATATGGGATGGATTGAAACCAAAATCAAGTTCGAAGGTGATTTTCACCAACTTGTTTTATGTTTCCCTATCCATTCTGTTGTTCTTTATGTTTTGGTACTTTGGCGCAAAAGCTTTGTACAATATTGAGGCCAATGCATTGATAGAAGCGGCCAGAAAGGAAGGCGGTGACGCTGCTGCTTTGAAAACTTCACAATGCATCTATTCTGGTGATCTAGCCTGTAAACCCAACGCATTGCCATCGCCTGCTGATGTCTGGAATGCCGGGAAATCCCTCTACAAAGACCACCAGGTATTGGCAGCTTCCAAAGCAAAATTTTATACAGACAATTCGGCCCTCAATGCTCAGTTGAAAGCTACTGGTCAAAAAACCATGGTTTATACCGGTAGGTCTTCATTTATTGACAAAGCATTAAAAAGTCTTTTTACTGTTTTTGCTGGCGTTTTATTGGCCATGTTTATTGCCATTCCCATAGGTATTTTGGTTGGTTTGAATGCCAATATCAAATCCATGTTTAACTGGATCATTCAGATTTTCAAACCAGTTTCGCCTGTGGTGTGGTTTCTGTTGGTTTACATGATTGTGAAAACCATGAGTAAAAGCATCAACATGGACAAGTCATTTATGATTTCATTGATTTCTGTTTCATTGTGTTCCATGTGGGCGACTTTGGTCAACACCAGTGTGGGCGTTGCATCTGTAGATAAAGATTACATCAATGTTGCCAATGTTTTACAGTTGGGATTTTTCAAAAGGATATTCAAAATCATCATCCCGTCGGCAATGCCCATGATATTTACTGGATTGAGGGTGACCGTATCAGTAGCTTGGATGGTTTTGATTGCCATCGAATTATTGGCGCAAAGTCCGGGTTTGGGTTCATTTGTATGGGAGGAATTCCAAAACGGAGCCAATGACTCCAATTCGAAAATCATATTTGCCATGTTTGTCATTGGCATCATCGGATTCATGTTGGACAAAATCATGTTGGCCATTCAACACTCACTCAGTTTCACTAAATAATTCATCATTATGTCAATATTGAGCATAAACAATGTTTCCAAATGGTTTGAAAACGCTAACGGTCGGACGGAAGTTTTGAAGGACATCAATCTGGAAATAGCCGAAGGAGAATTTGTCGCCATCGTAGGTTTTACCGGAAGTGGAAAATCTACCTTGATCAATATGATTGCTGGCCTAACCTCCCCTAGTGCCGGTGAAATCTTACTTAAAGGTAAACCCATCACTGGACCAGGCCATGATAGAAGTGTAATTTTTCAAAATTATTCTTTATTGCCTTGGCTGACCGTTTACGAAAACATCATGATGGCCGTCAATGAAGTTTACCCTACTTGGGACAATCATCAAAAAGATCAACATGTTTTAAGCATGATTGAAATGGTGAATTTATCCCATGCCAAAAGCAAATTGCCCAAAGAATTGTCTGGTGGTATGCGTCAGCGTACTTCTGTGGCAAGGGCATTGAGCATGAATCCAGATCTTTTGTTGATGGACGAACCACTGGGTGCGCTTGACGCCTTGACCAGAGGCAATCTTCAAGAAGAAATTTTGAATATCTGGAGTAAGGATAAAAAAACAGCCTTGCTCATCACCAATGACGTGGATGAAGGCATTTTCATGGCAGATCGAATCATCCCACTGAATCCCGGACCAAATGCGACTTTGGGACCAGAATTTGTCATCGACATAGAAAGGCCCAGAGATAAAACTTCATTGAATGATAACGATGCATACAAAAAACTGCGCAATGGTTTGATTGAATATTTAATGGATTTGGGTGCTCAAAATAAGTCTGGACATAAAGAGGAACTTCTACTTCCTGACATTCAACCAAATCCCCCCAAAAGAAAATTCTTTTTCAGACGAGCATAATTGAGGTAAGCCAATAAAATTTTAAAAAAATGATCATGAGTGAAGCAAGTGTAATGACACAACCAAAAGCAGCAGCCAATCAATTTGAATCGATCAACAATGTGATGTTGGACATTGTAGACCTCAAAAAGGTGTACCCAACTCCGACTGGAAGTTATACCGTTTTGGAAAATTTACAGTTACAAATTCAAAAAGAGGAATTTGTGACGATCATCGGGCATTCTGGCTGTGGTAAAACCACCCTGTTGTCCATGATCGCTGGACTCAATCAAATTTCTGGTGGCGCCATTGTGTTGAATGGTAAACCCATTATCGGTCCGGGCCCTGACAGAGGTGTGATTTTTCAGTCTCCATCTTTGATGCCTTGGTTATCCGCATTGGAAAATGTGATGTTGGGTGTTGACCAGGTCTTTTCTCATGCTTCTAAAAAAGATAGATTGGCCATTGCCCATTATTACTTGGACAAAGTGGGATTGTACGGCGACATGCAAAAGAAAGCCAGAGAGCTCTCACAAGGCATGCAACAAAGAGTGGGTATCGCCAGGGCATTCGCATTAAAACCAAAAGTGTTGTTGTTGGACGAACCATTTGGCATGTTGGATTCTTTGACGAGGGGCGAATTGCAAGACGTATTACTGGAAGTATGGAATAAAGAAAAAATCACCGCAATCATGATTACGCACGATGTGGACGAAGCCATCTTCCTTGCTGATCGGGTGATTATGATGACTTCCGGACCAAGCGCACAGATCGGAAAAATTGAAAACATCCTATTTGAAAGGCCTCGCGAACGCAAATTCATCATAGAACATGATGATTACTACCACTATAGAAAGAGCTTGATTGACTTTTTGGAGCATTAAAATAAGATTTCGATTTTTGGATAAAAAATAAAATTTTAACTTATTCTTAGTTAAAATTTTATTTGTTGCAACATATTAATTTTATTATTGTA
Source organism: Bacteroidota bacterium (assembly GCA_029567325.1). Taxonomy (GTDB): domain Bacteria; phylum Bacteroidota; class Bacteroidia; order Chitinophagales; family Saprospiraceae; genus JADKBO01. Next base: position 11,371 of record JAKQLF010000298.1, read on the forward strand.
CATTTGACAATATGTTTTAGTAATCTTAGGATTGCTTGAAACGTTGTATAGTATCCAAATAAAATAGAGCTGTTTGAGTTTGCCCTCTTACAGCTTTATTTATTTAAGGCAAGATAGAATTCCCAAAGTACAATCCCCCCGCAAACAGATACATTCAACGAGTGTTTGGTTCCATCTTGCGGTATTTCTAAGCAGACATCGAGGTGAGCCAACGCTTCATCACTTACACCATCTACTTCATTACCGAATACAAGCGCATATTTACCGTCGTCTTTGATTTCGAAATCATCCAATAGGACAGAAACGTCTGTTTGTTCGATGCCAACGAGTTGATAACCTGCTGATTTAAGTTGTTCTAAAGCACTGGTGATGTTTTCATGATATTCCCAATGTACTGATTCGGTCGCACCAATAGCAGTTTTGGTTATCTCTCTATTTGGGGGTGTGGCGGTAATACCACAAAGTAATATTTTCTCAATGAGGAATGCGTCGCCTGTTCTGAAAAAGCTGCCTACATTCATGGCAGAACGGATATTGTCGAGCACAACGACCAATGGTAATTTTTGCTTATCCTGGAAATCAGCGACTGAGTCTCTGCCAAGTTCATCCAATTTTAATTTCCTCAAGTACTAAATATGTATGGTTCTAAATGAATTTTACAAATTGCTCAAGACTAGATACGAGAGATGAGAAAAAAAGATGCGTTTAATAAATGGCCCCAATCTGTCACTGTTTGGTAAAATATCCTTTCTTTCAACTTTTTATCTTTCGTCTTTTATCTTTCGTCTTTATTCTTCCTATCTATTTAACTTGCGATCCATTGCGGCTTTTACGAAAGATACAAAAATTGGATGCGGATTTTCTACCGTACTTTTTAATTCTGGATGGAACTGCACCCCTATAAAAAATGGATGGCTTGGCAATTCTATGATTTCAATCAATCCGTTGTCTGGATTTACACCCGAGGCTTTCAATCCTGCTGTCTCAATGCTTTGCAGATATTCATTGTTGAATTCATATCTGTGGCGGTGTCTTTCTTCGATGTTGGATTTACCATATATTTTATATGCTAAACTGCCCTTTGCCAACTTACAATTGTATGCTCCTAAACGCATGGTACCTCCTTTGGAGGTGATCTTTTTCTGATCTTCCATCAAATGAATCATGATGTTGGAAGAGTTTGGATTTACTTCACTGGATGCAGCGTCAGCTAGACCCATCACATTTTTGGCGTATTCAACTACGGCGCATTGCATACCCAGGCATATGCCGAAAAATGGAATATTATTTTCTCGTACATATTGAATGGAATTTATTTTTCCTTCTATGCCTCTTTCCCCAAATCCAGGAGCAACCAACACGCCATCAAAATTGGAAAGTTTTTCTGCTACACCTTCGATGAGTGATTCTGAATGAATAGGAATGACTTTCACTTTACACTCATTCATCGCACCAGCGTGCACAAAGGATTCATAAATTGATTTATAAGCATCTGGTAACTCGTTGTATTTACCCACCAAAGCAATCGTGACTTCTTTGGTTGGGTTTTTGAGTTTGCCCAAAAAGGTCTTCCAATTGGTCAAATCGGGTTCCATTTTGGATTTGAGGTTGAGCTTTTTGAGGATGATTTTATCTAGTTTTTCTTTGAGCATCAGCAAAGGCACGTCGTAGATGGTGTCTGCGTCAATGGCTTCAATGACGGCATTGCTTTCTACGTTGCAAAACAAAGCCAATTTTTCTCTGATGTCTTTGGGCAGCGCATGTTCGGTTCTGCAAACGAGTACATCTGGCTGAATACCAGTCATTAATAACTCTTTTACAGAATGTTGCGTTGGTTTGGTTTTGAGTTCTTTGGCAGCGCTCAGATAAGGAATCAAGGTCAAGTGGATGACACAGGCGTTTTCTGAACCGACATCACGTTTCAATTGTCTGATGGCTTCGAGGTAAGGAAGAGACTCTATGTCCCCTACTGTGCCTCCAATTTCAGTGATGATGACGTCATAATTCTTTTCGTCCTCGAGTAGGCGCATCCTGAGTTTGATTTCATCGGTAATATGCGGAATTACCTGCACGGTTTTACCCAAGAAAACTCCTGCCCGTTCTTTATCGATGACCGTTTGGTAAATTCTACCTGTAGTCACGTTGTTTGCCCGAGAGGTCGGTGTATTCAAAAATCGCTCATAATGACCCAAATCTAGATCGGTCTCTGCTCCATCGTTGGTCACATAACATTCGCCATGTTCGTATGGATTGAGGGTGCCGGGATCTACGTTGATGTAAGGATCAAACTTCTGGATTGTGACGTTGAAGCCACGCGACTGGAGTAATTTTGCAAGCGATGCGGCGATGATGCCTTTGCCCAATGATGATGTTACTCCACCCGTAACGAAAATGTACTTTGTCATATCTATTTTTTCACTACGGGTCTCAAAGGTAAGGAATATTTTAGATTATTAAACTCAGTGTTGCAAATTAGCGCTATGACGCTGGTCATTAATTTTGCCAATAGCTGTAAGTGAATGGTTTATCAATTGATTTTTTTTGAATTTTATTTTTGATGGTCTGAAGACGGGAGAGGAAAGATGAGGGAGGAAAGACGTGAGAGGAAAGACGTGAGAGGAAAGATGAGAGAGGAAAGATGAGAGAGGAATGACGAATACATTGACTAATTCCCTTCAATATTAAGAAGTAAACAATTGCATGCTCGACTTCTTAAAATTGGTCGTTGGGATTTTGTCATGATTTTTGGTCAAAAATCTCGCCAAAATCATATTCCCTTTTCTTTTTTCGCCATGGACTTCATCAATGGTTTTTAATATTTTACCCCTCTGGGGCATGAAAAACAAAGTTATGAAAACAACTCCTGACAATTTTTTTAAAATCATTTCGCAGTCTTAAATAATGGAAATAAAACGCACCTATTTTGCCTTTTCTTTGTTTAATATGCGAATTGGGAGAATAGGGTTAAGTATGATTAAATCGGGATTAAAAAGATGTTGATCGTAGTCAGCAAATATTTTCAGTTCAAATATTAGATCAAGTTTTCTTCAAAAAGATTAGTTTTACGGGTTAAAAAGCAGGTCAATTGGCAAAAATAAAGGAAAAATTAGTCATCGTTTCTTACCACAATACGACGCCTTTTATGGCTGGGTTGAATGATGAAAAATATCAGGATTTATTCGACATTGTGTTGGCTACGCCTTCAAATTGTGCAAGGCTTTATCAAGAAGGGGCGGCTGATTTAGCTTTAGTGCCTGTAGGTGCTTTGCCTGATCTCCAAGCGTACGAAGTAATCACTGATTATTGTATTGGTAGTGATGGCAAAGTTTACACGGTGGCCATGTTTTCCAATCAACCGATCGAGCAATGTTCGCACATCTACCTGGATATGGATTCTTTGACGAGTGTGAAACTGTCTCGCATCCTATTGGAAGAACACCTCCATTTGGACTTGACAGAAATTTCTGGAATTCCTCAGGGGAAAAAGGTGGAAGAAAACGCGGCCTATCTCATGATCGGTGACAAAGTTTTTGAAAATGAAGCTGACTTTATTTACAAATATGACTTGGGTGAGCTCTGGAAAGAAATGACTGGTTTGCCTTTTGCATTTGCTGTGTGGATAAGAAGGATTGGCACCAATGAACATGTTGAACCTGTGTTGAATGAAATATTTAAACAAGGTTTGGCTCTTTGTCAAAATGATGCAGATACTTTTGCCTGGGAAAAAATGACATTGAAAGAATACCTGACCAATTATATCTCTTTTGATTTTAACGCAGAAAAGAGAAAAGCAAAAGAATTGTTTTTATCCAAATTAGCAGCAATGGAGTTGATATCCTAGACCGGAAATTCACAAATAGGCATTCAATCCTACCTAAATTTCGCCTTTTGCATTTTCATTGATTGAAAGGATGTTGGAACCAATTTTCTCGAGCGAATTGGTCATGAATTCAAAAATCAAAGTGCCTTTCAAATTGAAATCATTGTCTTGATCACCAGTATTGAATTCTTCAAAACTTTGCGTGAGGTCTCTTTGTAATTCTTTGATTTCATTTTGAATTTCAATCGCTTCATCCAAAGTCACGTCTTTCAAATCTTTGGAAATATTGGCAATCAAATTTTTGAAAGCTTTTTCCACCAAGTTGAGCATGAGATTGAGTTTAGTACGCTGATAAGGAGAAAACCAAGTCCTATCCTTCCGTTTACGCTCAATCTCGAGCGTCATTTGATAATAAATGTCACCAATCTTCTCCAAATCATTGCAGACTTTGATGAATGAACGCAATTTGATGCTGGTTTCAACGGTCATTTCTTGTTCTGCCAAGGTTGTCGCATACTCGACCAATTCGATTTCCATTTTGTCGGTGATTCCTTCATATTTGATCAGTCTGGCCGTGAATTCGTCCTGTTTTTTGGGTTCGTAATTGTTGATAAGTGAACGCAAAAACCCATTCATTCTAGATGTGACTTCAGTAAAATGAGCGACTTCTTTATGCAGCTCAACTATTGCGAGTTCTGGTGTTCTGGAAGCAGCTTTGATAAATCTAAGTTTTGGCACTTCATCTTCCGTTAATTTAACCCTTAAGGTTGAGGTAGCCAGTTTCACTAAAAAACCAGAAAAACTAATCTGAACCAGTGTGTTTAGACAATTAAAACTGGTGTGGAATAGAGAAAGTGCATAGGCTCGTGCTTCTGATTGAACAAAAGCATCTCCTTGATGAAACCATTGATCACAGAGTTTTGAAATAAATGGCAAGATATAAGGCATGAGCAGGAGCATCCACAATACACCTATGATATTGAAGATAGAATGCACTCGTGCAGTGATACGAGCGTTGAAATTACCAACCAAAGAAGCCAGTTCTGCAGTTACCGTTGTACCTATGTTTTCTCCCAAAACCATTGCCGCTCCCAATTCAAATGGTAGCCACCCTTGGATACACATGGTAATGGTCAAAGCAATTGCCGCGCTCGATGATTGAATGATGGCGGTAATAAAACCACCGATCATTACATAAGCCAAAATGGATAAAAATCCAGTTCCTGAATACTGTCTCAACCAGGCAAACAGTGTGTCATTTTGATTGACGTCGGGAATACTTTGACGTAAATAATAAAGCCCCATAAATAAAAGCGAAAAGCCAATGATGAATTCTCCCCAATATCTAGACTTTCCCTTATTTCTAAGAAACAATGGCACTCCTATGACCAGCAAAGGTAAAACAAGACTACTCAACGCTATTTTATAACCTATGCCACTGACAATCCAAGCAGTAATGGTTGTCCCAATATTGGCTCCCATGATGAGTCCAACTGATTCGAGTGGAGTGATGATGCCAGCATTTACAAAACTGACTGTCATAATGGTGGTTGCAGAAGAAGATTGGATAACGCCAGTGGTAAGTAATCCTGTCATTACTCCACGAAATTTATTGCGTGTAACTTTATTGAGTGTATTTCTGAGTTGCACACCAGCAGCTCGTTGAATGCCGTCGCTCATCACTTTCATGCCATAGATAAAAAGCATGAGTGAGCCGGCAATCTGAAATATTAAAAATATTACTTCCAATGGTACTTTGCTGTCGAGCAAAGCTAAGTATTTCTATCCTTTGAAGAAAGAAATGATTCCTTTAATACAGCTAAACGGCATGATGATCAACAACAACATGGTGATGCTCAAAATAATTTTCCTGTCCATTCCTTTATCATTTGTATCATACAAAAGTCGGTATGCAGTATAAATACAAAAGAAAGTCCGTGTTAACTATTTGTAAATGGCTGGTTAATACATTGGTACTAAACGTTATGCGAATGTTTTGAGCGCTTGTTTGATGTCGTCCATTGCCTCCAAAGGCACATCCAAGTGGAAAACGAATCTGATCATATTCTTTCCGAATGCCGTTGCCAACACCCCTTTTTGTTTCAAATGGTCTAGGAATTGTTGCCCTGTGAATTGCTCATCAATGGTAAAAATGACAATATTGGTCTGTACTGGTTTGATCTCGGAAACGTAGGCTAAAGTTGCTAAAAAGGCCCCTATTTCTTTGGCTTTATCATTGTCTTCTTTGAGTCTTTGTACGTGATGGTCAAGCGCATAATTTCCCGCTGCTGCTAGTAAACCTACTTGACGCATGCCTCCACCGAGGGCCTTCCTCAATCTTCTTGCTTTAACAATGTTTGTCTTAGAACTGATCAACAAAGATCCAACGGGAGCGCCAAGACCTTTGGAGAGGCAAGTTGATATGGTATCAAAATGTTGTCCCAGTTGGGCGGGCTTGTCACCAGTTTCTACGAGGACATTGAAAATTCTTGCGCCATCCAAGTGAATTTTCAAACCCAGATCCCTTGCGGTTTTACTCAACTCTGCCATTTCATCCAGCGTATAATAAATACCTCCTGCCCTATTGCAAGAATTTTCTATTCCAACCATTGAGGTGTAAGGAAGCCAATCCACCAAAGGTTTGACGTTGTCAATGATGTCAGATGGCTTTAATTTTCCCGTTGGTGTAGGAATAGCACTCATGACAGTCTGACTGATCATGGCGTATGCAGCAGTCTCATAATAATAAATGTGACTAGTGCGGTCACAGATAATTTCTTCCAGAGGTTGCGTATTGAGTTTGATAGCAATTTGATTGGCCATCGTTCCCGAAGAACAAAAAAGGGCAGCTTCTTTTCCAAAAAGACCTGCGACCTTTTCTTCTAAGGCATTTACCGTGGGGTCTTCTCCAAAAACATCATCTCCTACTTCTGCAGCCATCATTGCTTCCAGCATGGCTTTGGTAGGTTTTGTCACTGTATCACTGATAAGGTTGATCATGGGTATATTCATCAACTCAAAACATCAAGTACAGCTGTATATCTCAATTTAAAAGCTTCGGCTACAGCTTCATAAACTATTTTTCCTTTCACGATGTTGAGCCCTTCCCTCAAATCTTTATTGTCAATACAAGCCTTCTTCCAACCTTTATTAGCTAATTCCAGTGCGAAAGGCAAAGTTGCATTGGTTAAGGCGATGGTCGAAGTATAGGGAACTGCACCTGGCATATTGGCTACGCAATAATGGATGACGTCATCAATGACATAAATTGGGTCTTCGTGCGTGGTAGGTTTACAGGTTTCGATACATCCACCTTGATCGACTGCGACGTCAACCAAAACCGTACCTGGACGCATTTCCTTGAGCATTTCTCTCGTGATGAGGTGAGGTGCTTTGGCTCCAGGTATCAATACTGCTCCAACGATCAAGTCATGGTCACCAATCAAACGTCTGATGTTGTATTCATTGGAATACATAGTGCTCACATTGGCAGGCATGATTTCACTCAAGTATCTGAGCCTTTTGAGACTTACGTCTAATATAGTAACATCAGCACCTAGGCCTGCAGCCATTTTTGCAGCATGTGTACCAACAATACCTCCACCAAGGACCAAAACTTTACCCGGTTGAACGCCAGGAACACCTCCAAGCAAAACGCCTCTGCCGCCCATAGGCTTTTCAAGGTATTTAGCACCTTCTTGTATGGCCATTCTACCCGCCACCTCACTCATAGGAATGAGCAGCGGTAAACTACCATCGGAAGAAGTAACTGTTTCATAGGCAAGACAAACTGCTTTTTGTTTGACCATTGCTTCTACCAATGGTTGGTAGGAAGCAAAGTGAAAATAGGTAAATAATAATTGATCTTCTTTGATCAATTCATATTCTGAAGCGATTGGCTCCTTGACCTTCATGATCATTTCAGCTTTTGCGTAAACTGCTGCGATATCAGGTAAAATTTGAGCACCAGCCTTTATATACTCTTCGTTGCGAAAACCGCTTCCAGTTCCTGCATTGTCCTGAACAAAAACTTCATGACCTCTTTTCTTAAATTCTACAACACCTGCAGGTGTAAGGGCAACCCTGTTTTCACTGGGTTTTATTTCTTTAGGAACACCAATTATCATTTGTTTTTTATCATTATTTGGTTAAGAATTATGGTTCATTTAAGCTTTCCTGATTTTATAAAAACTAAAACTGGAAGCGATCCTTAAGTTGCATATCTGGATCATTACTTAAACGATATTTTATTTTTATTTTACTATTCAGCCATTCAATTTTGAATCAAAATTGAAAACATTTTTGATGCGAATTGAATGGCTGAATAGTCACTATTGATTTAACTATTATACGATGATCTTTATTATCAAAATTAATCACCCGTTTTTGTATTAAAATAAGTTTTTTCACCTATGGCTTTCAAATATCGATTTATTTCTTTCTTCACTTCACCAGCAAGGAAAAATAAACCAATCATATTGGGAAATACCATTCCTAAAATCATGGCATCAGAAAAATTGAATACGGCTTGCATAGAAGAAGCACTACCTACTACAACCATGATGAGAAATAATACTTTGTAAGTCAAGTCAGCCGATCTGCTTTTGCCGAATAAGTATTTCCACGCCTGCAATCCATAATATGACCAAGAAATCATGGTCGAAACAGCAAATAACACAATGGCTATTGTAAGGACAATCGGAAACCATGATATGGAATGTGCGAAAGCATCGGAAGTAAGGTCTACTCCACCAACAATTCTGCCACCTTCATTCATCATTACGTTACCAGCTCCATCTCCACCATAAGCAAAGAAACCATTGAAGTTATAAAGTACAATTACCAAGGCAGTTAAAGTACAAATCACCACTGTATCAATGAATGGCTCCAATAATGCAACAATACCCTCAGAAGCTGGAAATTTTGTTTTTACTGCACTGTGAGCAATGGAAGCAGATCCGGCACCAGCTTCATTGGAAAAAACAGCTCTTCTGAAACCTTGGACCAAAACCCCAAAAAATCCACCCACTGCAGCATCTGAAGAAAACGCACTTTTCATGATGAGTGCAATGGCATCGTCTAATAGTCCAAAATTCATAAAGACGATAATCAAACAGGCTAGAATATAAATTACTGCCATCATTGGAACCAACTTTTCTGTAACAGTTGCAATCCTTTTTATACCACCAATGATCACAATACCCACAATGATTGCCAGAACGAATCCTAAAATAGCACCAATGGCTGGCGTTCCAGTGAGGCCAAATAAAGAGACCATTTGCTGTACTGCTTGATTTGCTTGCGCAGCATTGCCACCACCAAAAGATCCACCAATACAAAGAATAGCAAACATTACAGCCAAGAATTTACCTAATCCTTTGTAGCCTTTCTCTTCAAAACCTTTGGTCAAATAATACATAGGGCCGCCAAATACCGTTCCGTCAGGTCCAATATCCCTGTACTTCACACCCAATGTACATTCTACAAACTTGGTTGACATGCCTAGCAATCCGCAAACTATCATCCAAAATGTAGCACCTGGTCCACCTATGGCAATAGCAATTGCTACTCCTGCAATGTTTCCTAAACCAACTGTACCAGAAACAGCTGTTGCCAAAGCTTGAAAATGGCTCACTTCCCCATGTTTACTTTCATCTCTGATCGTGTCCACGATGTCACCGTCTACCACATTTACATTTGAATTTCCGTCGGCATCACCAGCCATTTCTATGGCATCATATTTTCCGCTGACTACCCTAAGAGCCAATCCAAATCTTCTAATATTAACAAAGGAGAAATAAAGGGTAAAGTAGGCTGCACCAAAAACCAGTAAAGCAACTACAATAGGTACATTCGTTCCAGGTATATTGTATAAAACAATTCCCGCAAATGCATTTGAAACTGGAGTAAACTTTTCGTCTATCCACGCATCTAGCCCAGCACCCTGCGCTTGACTTAGGATAGGAAATAAAGTGGCCGACACAAAAAGAAATAGACTTTTAATTGATTTTGTTAGAATCATGGTGTTTGTTTCATTGGTTAGTAAATATGATTAGCCCTAAGAGCAGTGGGATGACTACAACATTGGGTACACAATGATAAATAAAAATGTTTAAATGAATACAAAATTTAGAAAATACGTAAAAAGTATGGCTTCAACTTAGACTCTTGTTGATTTTAAAACATCACTTTTTATGGTTTTTAGTCCAAATCTTTGACCTTCCAGGGTGGATTTAACCTGTTTTCCCCTGCGTGGTAAAGGATCAATTGATTACCATCCGGATCCTTGAGTCTTACTTCTTTCCATAACCAAGGCTGATCCGTTGGTTGATCTTCGAATGTGATTCCAACCTTCAATAATTCATCTACTTGTTTTTCTAAATCATCACATTCAAAATAAATCCAAATACCATCACCTTGTGGCAACTGATCAACTTTATGGACAGAGAAAGTTCCTTGACCGTCAGGGCATAAGAATCGTAAATAATTTGGAAGGGATTTTACGATGAGTTTAAATCCCAATTTTTGGTAAAATTCTAGGCTTACAACCAAATCTAAAGAAGGAATAGTTATTTGGTTGAGTATCATGATGTCCTGCTATTTAGAAATCCTTTCAATTTCCAATTCTGCAAATCTCACATCATAGTAAGCATCTACATAACGATTTAAAGCAGCATCGTATCTTTGTTGTGCTTCATTGAGATCAAGGATGGTAGAACCTCCCAATCTGAATTTTTCCAGAGAGATTTGGAGATTTTCTTCCGCTATTGTTTTATTGGTCTCCTCAACTTCAAGTAATTTTTTGGTAGCAACCAATTGATTGACAGCAACGCTGATCTCAGATTTGATGCTCGAAATAGTCGCTTCTTTTTGTCTGGCTATGATGTCACTCCTGAAAGCTGCTATTTCTGTTTGTTTGCGGTTTTGGTGACCATCATAAATGTTCCAGGTGGAAGTAATTCCGACTGAAAGCCCTAAATTTTGATTGAGGAGAATGAGTCCAGCGTTTGTATTGCTCAGACTATATCCAAATGCGGTATTGAGTGAAATCGTGGGCAACTTTGCGCCTTGTAGTTCTTTCACCCTCAAATCATTGATTATTAAATCTTTATCAATCAATTTTATTGCCTCATCATTTTCTAAGGCCATTTTCAACAAACCATCTTTAGCTGTTTCATCTAATTTGGGCACTACTGCTTCTGTATCAAATAATTCATCAGCCTCCCTGCCCAGCAACAAATTGAAAACAACTTTCTGATTATCTAAAACAATTTGAGCAGTTTGAATGGCGGCAACCTGTGCATTCAAGTCATTCTGAGATTGCAAATAATCCAATTTTGATCCTCGTCCTATTTGCCATCTTTCTTGTGTAATCTTCACCCGCTCTTCGTAATATTTAATGATTGTTTGCAAGAAACTGATGGTCTCTTTTTGCTTGGCTATTGTATAATAAGCAATAGAGACCTGATACTCCAAAAAATCCTCTGTGTCCTGTACAGTAAGCAAACTTCTATCGCTTTGTGCTTGCAAAATACTGTATCTGGTCTTGCCTCGACTTCCATCAAATAATGTCCAGCTGAGCGCTACATTGGAATTGGGTGCAACAGATCTACCAAATCTATTGATGTTTCTCCCATCAATGAAACTTTGATTTACGTTATTGAATGATGAACCAAAGTTTACATTCCAATCAATTCTTGGCGTCATACCAGCATTACCTTTATAAACTTGCATTTGATCCAGTGCTGCGGTCATCCTGCTGATTTCCAGACCGTCATTTGCCTTTTTGGCCAGAGCAATTGCGTCTTGAAGGGTTAAAACTGCTTGACCGAAAGTATAAAAACAGCTTCCCAAAAGCAGCAATAAACTCAATATATTTCTCCTCATATTTCTACAATTAATAAACTTTTTCTCCAGCAGCTTCCATTTGTTCAATCTCTTTTCTAACTCTGAAGGTTTTCTTTTTAGAAAGCAAAATGTACATGGCTGGAATGACATACAATGTCAGAACTAGTGAAAACAATAAACCTCCCATCACGACAATACCCATTGATTTTCTGCTGGCTCCAGCTGCACCCAAAGACAAAGCGATAGGCGCTGCACCAAGTACCGTTGCAAGGGTGGTCATCAAAATGGGTCTCAATCTCATGGTTGCTGCCTTAATAGCTGCCTCCATTTTTTCATGTCCATCTTCCCGTAGTTGGTTGGCAAACTCCACAATCAGGATACCATTTTTCGTTACCAAACCGATCAACATGATGATACCTATCTGACTAAATATGTTGAGCGTCTGATCAAAAAACCACAATGAAAATATCGCCCCTGCCAATGCCAGAGGAACCGTAAGCATGATGACAAATGGATCAATAAATGATTCAAATTGGGCAGCCAGGATCAAATAAACGAGTAATAAAGCCAAGAAAAATGAAAACAATGTATTGGAAGAACTCTCCGCAAAATCTCGTGCACTACCTGTTAAGTCAGATTTAATGGTTTCATCTGCCAATGATTCTTTGATCGCATCCATTGCAGCAATACCATCACCAATGGTTTTACCAGGTGCAAGGCCCGCAGAAACTGTCGCACTCATGAACTGATTATAGTGGTACAATTGAGGTGGACTACTTTCTTCATCAGCCGTTACAAAATTGTCCAACTGTATCAACTCACCTGTATTGTTTTTAACGTACATACTTTTTAAATCCAATGGCTCATCTCTGTCATTGCTTTCAAATTGACCAATCACGCTATATTGACGTCCATTTTGATTGAAGTAACCAAATCTCTGACCTGCGAATGCCAGTTGCATTGTTTGAGCAACATCTGCCACAGAAACGCCCATGCTTTTTGCTTTTTCACGGTCTATTTTAACTGAAATTTCTGGTTTGCTAAATTTAAGATCTACCTCATAGACAGGGAATGTTGGATCTTCTGCCACTTTTTCCAGAAATTTTGGTAAATACTCATTGAGTTTTTGAAAATTTGGGGCCTGTATAACATATTGCATTGGAAGTCCGCCTCTTCTATTGAGTGAAATAGTTTGTTGCTCACTGGCAAATGCCTTACCATTATTCAGTTTCCTAAATTGTCCATTGACATAATCAGAGATTTCTGTTTGAGATTTGGTACGAGTTTCTTTTGGAGTCAACATAATTCTTCCAAAAGCCGTATTTGGCGCTCCAGATCCAGCAAAACCCGGCGCTGTGACCGTCAGCATATTTTCCACCTCGGGTACAGAATCCAAAATTTTGCCCGTCATTTGTTGGACGTATTTGTCCATGAATTCAAAAGAAGATCCCTCTGGAGAAGATATATTTAATCTAAATGCTGATCTATCATCTATTGGTGCAAGTTCTGATTTCAGCGGTTTTCCAAAAAAATAAACCATTGCCAAGGTTATTCCCAAAATTGGAATAGCCATCCAGGTTCGCTTCATGAAATTCTTGAGACCTTTTTCATAACCACTTTCCATGTTTCTAAAAAATGGTTCTGTTGCTTCATAGAATTTATTTGGCTTGTCCTTTTTTCTGACCAAATAGGCATTGAGCATAGGTGTCAAAGTCAGCGACACAAAAGCTGAAATAAGAACCGCAGATGCAAGGACTATTCCAAACTCTCTAAATAACTTACCAACGAATCCTTCCATGAAAATGACTGGTAAGAACACGGCGGCAAGCGTTATCGACGTAGATAATATCGCGAATAATATCTCATTGGATCCTTTGATGGCTGCTTGAATCGGGCTCATGCCTTCCTCTATTTTTTTGAAAATATTTTCTGTGACCACGATTCCATCATCTACCACAAGACCCGTTGCGAGTACAATGGCCAATAGCGTCAATACATTGATCGAAAATCCAAAAATATACATGACAAAAAAGGTACCTATTAAAGATACTGGAATATCAATCAATGGCCTGATAGCAATGATCCAATCTCTGAAAAACAAAAAGATAATGATGACCACCAGCCCTATTGCTATGAGAAGAGTTTCTTTTACTTCAAATATAGACTGCCGTACAAAAACGGTATTGTCAAATAACATATCTATTTTATAACCTTGAGGCAATTCTTTTTTGACCTCCACCAATCTTTCACTCAAAACATCACTAATTTCAATGAAGTTACTTCCTGGCTGAGGCTGAATGGCCAAACCAACCCTAGGTTCTCGATTGACTCTGAGTAACGTTTGCTGATTTTCAGCCTCTATCCCAGCATAACCGATATCCTTCAGAGTGACAATCTGATCTCCACTAGACTTAATAATGAGGTTATTAAAATCATCTTCTGTTGTCAATTTTCCTGAGGTCTTTACCGTCAATTCTGTCATTTTGCCCTCTATCTTTCCACTCGGCAACTCTACATTTTCTCTATCCAAGGCAGTTTTTACATCTTGAGTAGTAATACCCAATGAAGACATTTTATCAGGATTCATCCAAAGTCTCATGGAAATTCTTTTCAAACCCCACAATTGAATGTTGCTCACGCCACTTATATTTTGGAATCTTGGCGCAATGACATTTTCCGCATAATCGCTGATTTCTATGATGTCTTTATCATTATTGCTTAATGACATTGCAAAAATTGCATCAGAGTTGGAGTCAGCTTTACTCACTACAGGAATGCCGTCTAAATCTCTTGGAAGTTGTTGCACCGCTTGTGTCACCTTATCCCGGACATCATTGGCTGCTCTCTCCATATCAACACCCAGTTCAAATTCAATGGTGATGTTTGCAGACCCCTGATTACTCGCCGAACTTACCGTTCTGATCCCTTCAACAGAATTGAGCACTTTTTCGAGAGGCACCGTTATTTGAGATTCGACAATATCAGCATTTGCTCCAGGATAACTCGCTCTGACCGACACCACTGGTGGGTCAATAGAAGGAAATTCCCTGACGCTCAAGGACTGATAACTGATTACTCCAAATAAGACGATCAGCAAGTTGAGCACGATGGCCAAAACTGGCCTTTTGATTGAAAGTGTTGATAATGACATTCCTATTCTACGCTTATGGTTTTCTGAGCAAGGATAGGTTGCCCTTCCTTGATATTCATCAAACCTGATACAACAATGGTGTCTCCTACATCTAAGCCCGAGGTAACTTCAAGCAACTTGTCTGTTCTTGTACCAGAAGTAATGGCACGTTCTACAGACATTCCATTTTTAACTAAAAATACTTTTTTCCCTCCAGCAAAAGGAATAATTGCTTCTGTTGGAACCTTGATGGTTTTGTGCGCTCCCAAAGGCACATTGACTCTTACAAACATTCCTGGCAACAACTCACCATTTGAATTTGGTAATGACGTTCTTACTTTTATTGTCCTGAGTGTTTGATCTACTGTTGGGTCCAAAGCAACGACTGTTGCACTGTATGGCTTGTCGCTTCCATCTAGATTGATTGAAACTTTGCTGCCTACTTTTATGCGGCTGCTATATTTCTCTGGCACTGTGAAGTCCATTTTAATTGGATTTGTTTGTACAAGTGTGGCAATAGACATAGTTGGTGTAACATAAGCACCTAAACTGATGTTTTTAAATCCAATTCTTCCCGAAAATGGGGCTCTGACTTCGGTTTGTCTGAGAGACACTTCAAGTAATTCACGGTCAGCACTCAAGGTGTTGATTTTATTGAGCGCAATGTCGTATTCTTCTTTGCTGATCGCATTAATGTCCAATAATTTTTTTTGTCTTGCCTCTATTTGCTGAGCCAACTCTGCTTCATATTCCAATTTTTTCAAACTGGCACGCAAATCTGAATCTTTGATTTTTGCTATGAGTTGACCTTTATTGACATAACTGCCTTCTTTGATATTGAGTGCGGTCAACAAACCTGAAACTTCACTGCGTAAATCAACAGACTCATTGGCAACCATGGAGCCCGTTGCAACAATCTCACCTTCAGACATACTTTCTTGTGCCACCAAAATATCTACTCTCATTGCAGGTGCAGCACCTGGACCACCGCCTGGGCTACCACCTGCCATAGTTTTGCCTGGCGCGGCTGGCATCTGGCCGCCTGCTTTTTCCACTTTACTCGGGAAAAAAAAGATCTTAGCTAATATCATTGCAATGATCAATACAGCTACTATCAAAATAGACTTCATACAAACAACTTTATGGATAAAAATAAGTAGAGATTCATTTGGGAAGATGAAACTACTCGGATTTAACACGCGAAAAAACCGAATGACCACATATTAAATATATTTTAACAAAGATTCGCCTATTTTTATTGAAAATCTTTCAAGAAACAAAAATTTAATAAAATAGGTGTACAAATTCGTATATACCTTTTTCATCATATGAAGCTTTCGCACCCAAGCCTATTTTATTCCAACAATTCAAATATCTTTGAATAGAAATTATTAAAAAAAAGCAGTGACTAAAAATTGTCCTATTGGCGTTTTTGATAGTGGTTCAGGAGGACTCACCATTCTTAAAGAGTTTTTGAAAATATTACCTGACTACGATTACATTTATTTGGGAGATCATGCCCGGGCACCTTATGGAACTCGCTCATTCGAAATCGTTTATGAATATACGCTCCAAGCTGTAAAGTGGTTTTTTGATCAAGGTTGTGAACTCGTTATCATCGCTTGCAATACAGCCTCGGCTAAAGCATTGCGCACCATACAACAAAGAGATTTACAAAAGATCACCAAAACTGGAAGGGTTCTGGGCGTCATCCGGCCAACTACAGAAATCATCGGTACTAAAACTCAAACCAAACACATTGGAATTTTTGCAACTACTGGAACCGTGGCTTCTCAATCTTACATTTTGGAGCTCGAACACCTGTGGCCAAATGTCACTGCTCATCAACAAGCTTGTCCCATGTGGGTTCCACTCATAGAAAACAACGAACATCTTGATCCCGGAGCAGATTATTTTGTGCAGAAGTATATTGATTTATTGCTAGAACAAGAAACATCCATAGATACCATATTATTGGCTTGTACCCATTATCCTTTGATCAGTCACAAGATTAAAGAAAGACTTCCTGCTCACATTCAAGTATTTGAACAAGGTGAAATCGTTGCAAAGAGTCTTCTAAGTTATTTGCAAAGACACCCGGAGATTGCTCAAAAGATCAGTAGTGGTAAGGAGATTACATTTTACACCACTGAGCATGCAGAAAGATTCAACCAAAAAGCAGCGTTATTTTTTGGTGAAAACATTCAATCAAAACATTTAGAAAGATTGTAATTCGGTAGAAAATGAAGAAATTTACCTTTGGAATATTTGTGTTTATGACTTTAACTTCCTGTATGAATGAACCAAATTTAGATATACAAGGACATCGAGGTTGCCGAGGATTGATGCCCGAAAATACCATCGAAGGATTTCTCAAGGCTTGTGAATTGGGCGTTACCACACTCGAGATGGATGTGGTGGTTTCTACTGACGGCCAAGTTGTCGTCTCTCATGAGCCTTTTTTCAACCATGAAATTACCATCAGCCCATTTGAAGCGCCTATTACTGAGGCCAACGAAAAAGAATTCAACATTTATCAAATGACAACTCCTACTTTACAAAAATTTGACGTGGGAAGTAAAGTCCATCCTCGATTTCCAAATCAGGAAAAATTAAAAACCTATAAACCAATTTTGAGTGAAGTAGTCAATGCAGTAAATAATGCTGGCTTCAAACCACATTACAATATCGAAATAAAAAGAACAGTCGAGGGTGACGGTGTTTTTCATCCAGATGCTTTTAGTTTTACCAAACTCGTCGTTGAAAACGTAAATAATTTAGGAATTGCTGAGGTAACTACCATTCAATCATTTGACCACGATTGCCTCAATTTTACTAAACTATTTGCAAAAGATTTAAAAACTGTCATGCTTGTAGAGGATGAAAATACGCTGAATTGGCATCTTGATAAACTTGATCATCTACCCTACGCTTACAGCCCTGACTACCAACTCGTAGACGCACAACTGGTGAAAGCATGTCACGATAAAAATATAAAAATCATACCATGGACTGTAAATGAAGTGCAGGACATTCAAAAAATGATTACACTGGGCGTAGATGGCATCATTTCTGACTATCCTGATAGGGTAATTGCTACGGTGAGAAATTAAAAAAATGTCATGCCAGTAATCCTGAACGAATCATATATACCTAGCTTGATATTGAGGAATGGTCACCTCAATACCTTAAACGCTTATTTATTCCGCAAACAAAAGTTTCCTGCTTTTGACAGAGAAAGGATTTATACACCAGATGATGACTTCCTGGATTTGGACTGGATCAAACAAGGAAGTAAGAAGCTTGCCATTTTACTACATGGATTGGAAGGGAGCACAAGTTCTCAATACATCATAGGCATGACCAATAATCTTTCACAAGCAGGTTTTGACGTGATTGCAGTAAATCATCGTTCTTGTAGTGGCGAGATGAATCTTAAAAAGTCCTTTTACCACAGTGGTTTTGTAGATGATTTTGTATTTATTCTTGAAAAATATCATCGTGAATACGAGTCCGTCACTGCAATAGGTTATAGTCTGGGTGGAAATGTTTTACTCAGGTATTCGGGTCTTTATGCAGGGAGATATCCATTAAATTTGGAGCGCATCATATCTGTTTCTGCACCTTGCGATCTACATGGCTCAAGTTTGCGATTGTTGGAAACACAAAACATAATCTATGCTCAGCAATTTTTGAAAACCTTAAAGCACAAAATCTTTTTGAAATCTGAAAAGTTTCCAGATGTGGATGCTGCTCAGTTTTCAAAAGTAAAAACACTTTGGGATTTTGACGAATATTATACGGCACCCTTACACGGTTTTAAAGATGCGATGGATTATTACACAACATGTAGTTCGTTGCAAGTACTAAACAAGATTTCGATTCCCACCTATCTAATTTCAGCTTTAGATGATCCGTTTCTATCTACGACGTGTTATCCCTATCAACAAGCGAGTGATCACCCATACTTCCATTTCATACCATTGAAATATGGTGGCCATGTAGGATTTTCCTATCAAGCTACACTTTCGTTTGCCGATAAGATCATTATGAAATTATTGAAAAACGGTACAGAAACATCTTTTTAGCTTTTCTTTTCTGAACTCGTTGGCTGTCTTTTACTTACACATCATATTATATAAATTCGCTATATGAGTGATAAATTTTAGAAAGTCTGTGAAATTTTAAAATAATTTTTACATTATTTTGCGTTATAAATTCGTCTCCACAAAAAAAGAGTATGTATTACAACACGTTTGCACTAGAAAAAGCCAATAGAGGTAAAGGCATGAGGATCTCAGTCATCGCACACTTGTTGCTATTACTCATCGCTTTTTTCTATTACTTCCAGGTGGAGGTCAAAAATCCGGATCCAGATAAACCATATAGAATATATGTTCAATATCAGAATTTCGAAGAAAGTTCTTTGAGTACCTATGCCCATGCTGATGTAGGTGAATCGAGACCAAAATCAGAAGAAGTAGAATTGCTCTCACCAAAAATATTGGAGACCGTCATAGAGAAACATCCAGAGATGGAAATTCCAAAACCACAAGTGGTCATTGCCCCCACTCCCCCTCCTACTCCGACTGTCAATGAGACGGTTGTTGAAGAAAGTCCGGTTGTGGTGGAAGAAAGCCCTCAAGTGGTGGAAAAACCCATTCCTGTAGAAGCACCGGTAGTAAAACCTAGTCCAGAACCTGCAAAAGTTCCGACGCCACCAGCACCTTCTCCAAGTCCACCAAAACAAGAAACCAGTACACCAAGTGGAAGCACTGCGGATACAGGTGGGAAAACTGCTGGCGATAAACCAGCTTCCAAAACTGATGGCAATGGTTCTGGAAAATCCAATACAGGTACAGGTCCGGGAAGTGATTCTGGTCCAGATAAAACAAGTGGAAAAGCAAATGGCCAAGATGGAAGCGGATCGTATGATGGATCTGGAAATGGTATTTTTGGTAGAAAGGTTGTTTATAGAAACTATTCAGGCATTCCTTTGACCAAATCTGGGAAGATTGTCATGAAAGTATGTATAAATAGATCTGGTAATGTGGTTTACGTTGAATTACTTGAGCTTGAGACAACCATCAGAGATAGGGAAACATTGAGAAAAACGTTGATTGCTGCACGTGGCTATAAATTTGAATCAGATACCAAAGCACCAGCGGAAGAGTGTGGTAAATTATCTGTCGTATTGGATATCAATGCTTTTAAAATCAAATAATGGACAAAGATGAAATTATTTTTCATCTGGCAGAGGACAGAGCCAGGTATTTTGAAGCTGTCACTCCACCTATCATCCAGTCTAGTAATTTTGTTTTTGAGTCAATTGCCGACTTGAGACAAAAAGTGGTAGCCGAGTCAGAAAATTATGTTTATTCGAGAGGCATCAATCCAACCGTTGATATTTTGCGCAAAAAAATTGCCGCTTTGGAAAATGCAGAGGATGCATTGGTCGTAGGAAGTGGTGTTGCGGCCATTTCTTGTGCAGTCATGGCCAATCTAAAAATGGGCGATCATGTATTATGCATTGACAAACCTTACAGTTGGACCAAAAAATTATTTGACCAATATTTACCTAAATTTGGCATCTCTGTAGATTATTTTGTTTGGGAAAATCAAGAATCTTTTCAATCACAAATTAAGGAAAATACGCAATTGGTTTTTCTTGAAAGCCCCAACTCTTTGACATTCGAACTGCAAGATCTGGGTGTGATTGGTGAAATTTGCAAATCAAAAGGAATTATTACTGTCATTGACAACAGTCATACCTCTCCTTTATATCAAAAACCTATAAACTTTGGAATTGACATTGTTGTACATTCTGCTACCAAATACCTCAATGGGCACAGTGATGTGATGATGGGAGTGATCTGTAGTTCTCAGGAGATGATTAAAAAAATCTTTTATGGAGAATATATGACACTAGGTCCAGTGGTATCTGCGAATGATGCTTATTTGGCAATAAGAGGATTGCGCACTTTATCCGTAAGATTGGAACAATCAGATAAGACCTGTTACCAATTGTTTCATTTTTTCAAAAACCATCCAAAAGTACGAAAGGTATACTACCCGCTCGATCCAGATGGACCTCAATACGACATTGCCCAAAAGCAAATGAGCGGCAATGGTGGCTTGATTTCTATAGAACTTGATGTTGAAACTAAAGAGGAAGTCAATGCTTTTGTTGACAAAATTTCTAAATTTATGATGGCTGCTTCCTGGGGCGGTTATGAATCTCTCTTTTTACCCACTTTAGCTTTTTACGATATTCCTGGTTGGAAAAATCCGGTGTTGCCATTCCAACTCATCAGGTTTTATGTCGGATTGGAAGACTTTGATTATTTAGTAGCCGATCTCGACGAGGCATTCAATGCTATAAGTTAATTTAACCTACAATCTAGATTTTTACTTCTGGTTGGATGCCAGCCTCTTTTTCAAATCCTTGAGCAGAATATCCATGCCATTGGTTTTTATTTCCAATGTATTTTCCAATAATTGACCAATTCGCCCTTTGGGAAAACCTTTGGCTCTAAACCACAATAAATAGGCTTCCGGCAAATCCCCGATGATTACACCTTGATACTTACCAAATGGCATGCGCATCTTGCATATTTCAATCAAAATGTCCTTATCTACTTCATTTTTCCAATCAAATTCTTCCAACCTTTTTACCTATTTGATGATTCAACATTCAAACATACATAACAGAACTTTAAGCACCGTCCTAAAATATAGAAATCGAATCTCTATACGGTAAATTTTAAAGTTCGTCTATTATTTATCAAAAAAGACTACTTTTGTTTTATCATTGCCTTTATAATTTAACATTTAATGGCTTGAGAAATATTTCCGATGCATAAAACTGACCAGATTCTGTACCAAGATTCCAAAAAATCTTCTATCACCAAGAGTAGAAAGGAAATTTCTCAAAAAATCAAGTCACATTATGACTTCCTAAAAACAGCGCTTGAGGATATCAAGACGACCGGTTCTATTGCATCAAGTTCAAGATTTCTAGTTTCGAAATTATTGGAAAAGATTGACTTCTCAAAAACAACAAGTATTGTGGAATTTGGAGCAGGGCTTGGTTCTGTGACTTTCCCAATTCTGCAACACATGTCACCAAACGCACATTTTCTTTCGTTTGAGATCAACAATAATTTTTTAGAAAGTCTGTCCAAAATAAAAGACAATCGATTTAAGCTCATCAATGACAGTGCTGCAAATTTGGGTGATTATGTTGCGAATGAAAGTGTAGATGTGATTGTGTCTTCACTTCCGCTCAAAAATATCGACGATCAAATCAAAGAAGAAATCATCAAGGCAAGTTTGTTGGGTCTCAAAAAAGGTGGTCTCTACATCCAATATCAATATTCTCTCAGCGATTATTCTTGGCTGAAAAAACATTTTGAAGAAGTAGAATTGGACTTCACTGCCTTAAATATACCACCTGCCTTCGTCTACATTTGCAAAAAATAAGCTCTTATTTTATCCAATAAAGTCAAAAAAAAAAGATTCTTAACCCCCAGTGTGGAAGGCCAAGAATCTCTAATTTTTTTTTTTATTGCATGTTTAGAAGTTAAAACCTATTCTGCCAAATAAATACATGCCATCAGAACCCATTTGAACGGAATCATTAAATCCACCCTGATCTGTCCAACCATCAAATTGGGGCGTAGGATAGGCGCCAAAAATATTATTTGCGCCAATGGTCAACCTCAATTTACTGGCAATTTGATAACTCAAACTCATATCTAAAGTGCCCATTGCCTTATAAACATCCGTTGCCTTGCTATATAATTCATCAGCCTCTGATTGATTTGTTGCTGGCGTATCTACCCATTGAAAATCCTGAATTTCTACTTGACTGAATTGTGTCCATGTCAGGAATGCATCCAATTTCCCACTGGTAAATCCCAAGTTCGCTGCAAACTTATATTTGGGAGCTGCTGCTTCCAAGTATGACCTTGAAAAAGGACCAAAGAAAGTAAATGGATTGAGACTTCCAGCGTTCACTCTTTTAATCTCTGTGTTATTGACGTTTCCCGCAATACCAAAAGTAAGTGATTGAGTGTAGGCATCATTGAGGTATTTTTTATACGTAAGAACCACGTCTACGCCTGTTGTTTTGGTGTCCGCGCCATTTGCAAAAAATTGAGCAGCCTCAGCGCCTACATTCAAATCAGACACATCAAATACATCTGTAAGTATGATCCTATCGTTGACATTGATCAAATAACCATCGACCGTTGCTGTAAAATTTGATTTTTTAAATGTAAATCCACCTGCAAAATTTGTTGCTGTTTCTTGTTTTAATGGGTCAATGCCAAAAGCCTTTGCGACACTGCTGGTATTGGAAGCAAGCAATGTCTGCAAAGATTCTCCCGCTACAATATTAGTAAAGATGAGGTTGTAATGAATTTGAGCCAGTGAGGGTGCCCGGAATCCCGAGGAAACTGAGCCTCTCAGCGCAAATTGATCAGAAAAGCTGTACCTACTTGCTAGTTTATAATTGAAAGTACTGCCAAAATCACTATAATTCTCAAATCTTATTGCTCCTCCAAGTAAAAATGCCTTAGTGAAATTCATTTCTACATCACCGTAAATACCCAAATTGGTACGCCCTTCATCTACTTCATTGGCAGGTGAGTAACCGGGAAAACCTTGTGATCCACCTCCTGGTTGTTGTCCAAACTCGTTGACAAAAGGTGTTTGAGTAGCTGCATTTGTTATGGCTTTGCCATTTACATCGTAGGTGGCATATGAGCCTTCTTCACCTGCAAAAATGTCAAACTTCTCTGAACGAAATTCTGTACCAAAAGCTATGTTCAAGCCTGAACCAACACTTTTGATGAATTTTGAAAAATCAAGTGAAGTAACATTCATACGCAATCCATGCCCACCTGCATCAAATTCTGTAGGAGATTTACTTCCCAAAGATGCATTGTTGGTTCCTTTGATGGTGTAATGAAAATCATTATTCCCATAAGTATTGCTGATGTCGGCTTTCCATTCTTTTGGTAAAGAAAGCCTAAATCCACCTGTAATAGCATTGTCTAAAATTTTGGATGTAATCCGAGGCGTAAATCCATTGGGATATAGAGAAGGGACAGCTCTGTCGTCTCCTTCTGGTCCTGGAGCAGATCGAGAAAAAGCATTTGCGTCGGTATAGCGATCTCCCCATGTTCCAAAGGCATAAAATTCCGCAGATTTTCCAATCGGCAAAGCCGCATTACCTACCAATTGATACTGATCTACAGCTGCAGATCCATAACCTTTTCTCCAATCAAATCCTGGCCTCAAGGTTTTATCTTTACTCAGAAATTCACCACCCACATTGATATATCCACCTTTATCACCCAGGCCAATTCCATAGTTTAAAGCTACTCTGGCGGTATTGCCATCAAAGCTTTTTTCTTTTCCATCCAGTCTGTTTTTACCGTCCACATTAAAAAGTTCAGGCTCCCAGCCGTCTTGCGTATCAAAAATTTGCTGGGCAAAATCTCCTCCGCGTTTGGTACTGTAAGCACCATAGGTGACACTGCCTTCCACACCATCTGTCTGGTCTTGCAAAACAATGTTGATTACACCGGCAATCGCATCCGATCCATATTGCGCTGAGGCTCCATCTCTCAAAACTTCTATCCTTTTTATGGCTGATACAGGAATTGCATTTAAATCAGTTCCCGTATTTCCCCGGCCCCTTGTACCAAAAATATTGACCAAAGATGACTGATGTCTTCGTTTACCATTGACTAATACTAGTGTTTGGTCCGGTCCCATGCCTCGCAAAGAGGCGGGATCCACGTGATCTGCTCCATCAGAACCAGATTGTTTAGTCGCATTAAATGAAGGGGCAGCATATTGTAATATTTGATTGATTTCTACCCTC
Organism: Bacteroidota bacterium; assembly: GCA_029567325.1. Taxonomy (GTDB): domain Bacteria; phylum Bacteroidota; class Bacteroidia; order Chitinophagales; family Saprospiraceae; genus JADKBO01. Next base: position 36,064 of record JAKQLF010000298.1, read on the forward strand.
CCATTTGTGGATGTTAGGTTTGCTACATCAATAATATCTACCGCTACTGGAGAATTGGTCATGGTGCGATTATAACTGCGTGAACCAACTACTTGCACTTCACCAATCACCACACCTTCTTCCATAGTGACACTGAGTGTAGTCTGTCCAGCCATGACCTCAATATCCAAAGAACTATAACCAATGTAGCTGAAATGTAAAACAGTATTTGGTTTTGAAACCTCCAAAGTAAAATTGCCATCTATGTCTGTCGATGTTCCATTTGTTGTTCCATTTTCAGAGACATTGACGCCCAGTAAAAATTCCCCGTCACCAGATTTAACTTGACCGCTGATCATCAACTGGCCTTGCATTGTCAAACATGCAAATGTAAAAAATAACAAAAAAAGTAAAGTTGTTTTCATTTGTTTGGTTTTAGAATATAAAAACAAAATATTGCTTGTACGCAGTAGGACTTATGGTTTACTCGCCATATTAAGCATATTAACAAAATAAATATACACTTCAATTTTCATTACAGAAATAAGTATTCAGGATTTTTTTTTGAATATTTTCTAAAATTGTCATCTTCGTGGTTTCCTATTTTTTGAAGAACTAGTATGCATCCAATAAAATACAGAAGATTATCGATTGAAGAGTTGACTCATCTTGAAGAAAAATTTATTCAATTTTTGGTAGTAAACGGTATTTCTGCAGAAGATTGGGTAAAGATCAAGTCAGAAAATCTAGATCAAACCAATGATTTGATCGACTCATTTTCTGACACCATTTTTGAAGGTTTAATGCAAAAGACCACCTTTTTTGAATATGCTGATTCAAAGATGATATTGAGTTATAAGGTGGATGATAAAAAAGCTATTTGTTACATCCTGATGATCAAAGCTGATAGTAATTTGGTTATTGATCCAGAAAAACCAGAGGCCTCCATTGCTGGAATTTCTCCAGATGATTTCACATTAACAGTTGCAAGCAAAGAAATTCAAGGGGATAGGAATTTATTTGTTTACCAGGAACTTGAAAAAGGGCGATACATTTCAGACGGCAAATTATTTGATTTTTTTTCAAAACTCAACGACCAGCCAATTTAGAAGTTACTTAGTTGATTTCTACAGCTGAATATTTAATTGACTTTGCACTCAATTTTATTTAAGCAGTAGAAAACTGCCAGCTTTACTGTAAGTCTGATTTTCACAGGTGTAACTTATCTTGTAAACATAACTACCACCAGGCATTGACTGGCCATCTTTGGTGCCATCCCACCGATCAGCTTTTGTATTGAGTGTTGTTACCCAACCACCCCATCTATCAATGATTTGAAAACTTTTGATATCATCTACAATGAACGTGTTGGAGATACCAATGTCGTCATTGAGATCGTCGTTGTTTGGAGTAAAAGCTGCTGGTATTAATAAATCAGCACACTTTTTATCCTGCTGCTCTACCACGTTGATAGTGACTGTACTTAATTCTTCGCAGCCATTATTGGTGAGTGCCAATTCATACGTTGTACTTTCTTCTGGAGAGGCAATCACGTTGAGCGAATTTGGATCATCCAGGCCAGTTGTTGGTGTCCAAGTGAAATTATCTGCGCACAATGCTCCGACCACAATCTCTACTTCAGAACCTTTGAAAATGGTTGTGTCTTTGGTGGATATTCTGTCTGGAAATACATAACTTCTGACTAAATCTTGACGTGAAAGCGCTCGATTATAAATCGCAATTTCATCCAAAAGCCCAACTAATTTGTCATCTCCGCCAGCACCACAAGGACTGCCGGAAAACCTTACCCTTGCGTTGCGACCAATAGGAATATTTCTATTCACTTCAGCCAAAGCAACAGTTACATTATTGATAACAAGCGTATAATTTAATTCTGATTTTATCAAGGTCACCCTATTCCAACATCCAGGATCCACCTTACCTTGCAAAATGTAGTATTGACTTACATTTTCTGCCAGTTCTACTACTATTTCTCCCGATTGTGGCACGTAGCGCATGTAAATGCTTGAATCCAAATCGCAAAAACTCTGGATGGACAATAGATCTGTGGTATTGGACACAGAAGAAAGGTTGACATAAAAATCAATCGAAAAGTCTTTCGAAAAAATCTGGTTGATGTCCTGACCCAACTCTATTGTTTCTTGTCCGCTCATCAAAAAGCCGTCGCCATTTATGCCACAATTACATGCCAGATTTCCAGATGCTTTGGCATCATTTCCAAAACCGCTTTTTTCTGCTAAACTGCATTGGTCAAAGTCATAAAGAAACACAGGACTTTTCTGGGAAATACCTATGTTGTAAATAAATAGTGCAAAGACCCATAAAACAAAAAACCGCTTATCTACCATATATTTGTAAATGCTCAAAGGCGTTGAAATATTGCGACAAAGGTATAAAAACACTGTAATTTTTCGTCTAGTTTGAATAATAAATGGCAGCCAGCAAGCCCAATTTCAGGGTACTCCATTTGTATTTATAAAGTCATATTTTTTTAATAAATTCTTACTATGTCGAAAAATAAGCAGATAATAGGCCTTACTTTATATATTTGCACCACATTTCAAGGGATATGTCAATAATAAGTGTTTTAACCAAAAAAAAGTCATCGTCTAGCGGAGCTCCAGAAGAAAAAGAAATGGGCTTCTTTGACCATCTCGAAGTTCTGAGATGGCACATCATTCGGTCCGTAGCCATGATCTTAGTGCTAGCCATTGTATTCTTCATGGCCAAAAGTTTCACATTCGATACGGTTGTTTTCGGCCCAAAAAAAGCTGACTTTATAACTTATAAGTTCATCTGTGACATTTCTCCTGCAGTTTGTTTTTCTCCACCAGAACTCAAACTCATCACTCGCGAAATGGGAGAACAATTCTTTATTCACATGAAGGTTGCTTTTTGGTTGGGTCTCATCGTTTCATTTCCTTATATATTTTGGGAGTTTTGGCGATTTATAAAACCAGGTCTTTACAAAGAAGAACAAAAAGCGGTAGGAGGGATTGTTTTCTACTGTAGTTTTTTATTTTTCTTAGGCATTGCTTTTGGTTATTATGTAATTGCACCATTCTCGATCACTTGGCTAGGAACCTACTCTGTGGGTACAGAAACGGAGAACTCTCCCACCCTAGCTTCCTACGTCAATTATATGACGATGTTTACCATTCCTACAGGCATTATATTTGAACTACCCATAGTTGCATTTTTCCTTGGAAAGATTGGTATTCTTACCTCATCTTTTATGTCTGTATATCGGAAACACGCCATCATTGTAATTTTCATTGTGGCAGCAGTTGTGACCCCTCCGGATGTAATGACACAAATACTCATAGGTACTCCTGTATGGTTGCTTTATGAAATGTCCATTTTTATTGTAAAGGCACAAGAGCGAAAAAATAGAGCTGTCGTACCCGTAAGCGAAGACTAACATGACAAGAATAACATCAAACATGACTTTATTCTGGAAGTTATTTATACCCATAATGATTTCCACTATGATGGGTATATTTGGTTTGGCACTTTTATTTACTGATAATTACAACTTCGATTTGTTTTTTAGCCCATTGGCAAAACTGATCTACTGGTTGTATTATCTTTTGGTACTGACTTTTCTTTACTTTAAGCTCTTTACATTCAAAAGGATAGAATTTGATGAAGATCACTTTTATGTGACCAATTATTTCAAAACCATCAGATTTCCACACATTGCAGTTGAGCAATTGCATTATGGTAGATTGGGTAAAATTTCTGCAAGGATGAAATTGAAACAAGAGGGTTTTTTTGGTAAGTCTTTGCGTTTTGTTCCTTATCAGATCGGTCTCAATGAACTTCAAGCGTTGACAGGGTTGGCAATTACAAAAAGGTCATAATGATTTTTTTTATTTGACTTCATCGCCCTTGGAAAGCAATTTTCGCTTGCCGTTACTCAGAAAATGAGTTTGCACACTTTTTCCACCTTTATAATCTGGGACTAAAACTTCAAAATGCAAATGCGGATTGGTTGTCCATCCGGTGTTACCACTATATCCCAAAACTTGGCCCACTTGTACAAATTGGCCAATTTCAACGATGACCCCCTTGTGTTTTAAATGCGAATACAGTGCTTCAGTGCCATCGTCATGTAATACCTTTACAAAATTGGCCATTTTCATACACTTGGGAGAAGC
>JAKQLF010000299.1 GCA_029567325.1 Bacteroidota bacterium
TTGCATCTTGTTTTAGAAAAAAGCTGCTCCTTACTCAGGAAACAGCAATAAATCAGTACTCTTCCGGCAATAACATTGTACAGTGATTGTCTTCAGCTTCATAATCCCCGGATTCAATCATCTCCTTATTTAACTGATCAATCAGCCAAACAACTCGACTATCTTCAAATTCATAGACTTGCAAATAGTCGATGCCGTTTTCCTGTTCCACAAAAGCCTTTACTTCCCCATAGATAGCATAAACCTCTTCGATAGTCAATGCATGTTCCACCCCTTGGGTAATAAATAGCCTGCCAGAAAAGAAGTAACTTCCCTCATTTTCCTGAGGTTTTCTTGTAAAGTTTGACATGGAGACCTCCTTTTGTTTTTGGTACTCCACTTTTGCCGAAATCAAACTCCAAAACAAGCTGATTTTATAGAAAAATAGGTGCTGGGTCTCCATTCACATCAATCCAATTAGAAGCCCATGAATCCATCAATGCCTTATGGAACCCCAGAAAAAGATACCTCTCTAGCCCATCAAATTTTTGTAGAAACATCTCTTCTTTTACCCTTTGTAGCACATTCTTCAGCATTGTATCGTACTCTACAACTACCAGAAGTGTAGCAGTATGAGGCAACCCATACTTATCTCCAACCAGGCCATTGTAGCTGGCCATGAGGTTTCTTTTGATTTGTTCTACGATCCTTTTGGTGTCAAAACCATTGGCCATTTCGAGCACAAAAATGCGGCACATGTCTTGTTGCTCAAATGCAAAAATTCCATCAGGGTCAATAAAGCCCTGATTACCCATCTCAATCCTGGTTTTGCTTCTGAGTGACCCATTCTTTTGATCTCTTTGGCTTCCATTCGTGTCAAAATACACGTCAAAGAATAATTTATTATGCCCGGCTGTATCTATCCACTTGTCATAGGCAATCATCAAATCAAGGGTGCTTATTCTGTGCAAGAAATCATTTTTGACCAGGGTATTGGTAGCCTTGGGGTATTTTATCTGTTCCAAATC
>JAKQLF010000301.1 GCA_029567325.1 Bacteroidota bacterium
CATTAAAAATAGGTTTACCGACATTATGCGCATCTTTGGTAGAACGGCATTTTTTTACTACATCATCCATTGGTTTGTGATTCATGGCTTAGCAAGTATACTTTTTTTCATAAATGGACACACATTTGCAGAAGCAATAGCATCGGCTAGAAATTTACCATTCTTATTTATTCTTAGTGGCGAAGGAGTGAGTTTACCCTTTGTTTATCTAATATGGATTATAGTAATCATGGCCTTGTATCCACTTTGTAAAAAATATGACCAATACAAAACTGCCCATAAGGAAAAATGGTGGTTGAGTTATTTATAAGAACAACTTTTGCTACTTTATTCTATCCTAATTGCGTTATTTTATGGAAGGCGTCTTTGCTAATTCCAAGTTTATTCAAATGATTCAACCAGTTTAGGCTGCACAGCGGAATCTCAATAAGTTTGGATCTCTTCTTTTATTTTATAAAAAAGTAAGCCTCCAAGACTTCCCGATCTTGGAGGCTAAAAAAAGTATAAAAACTAAAGTTTAATCAAAGTTTCCGAAGAAACTATTATTTTATATTACTCTATATTTTATAGGATAAAGTCAGATTAAATTGTCTACCTGGGTTGAAGCTATCAAATATTGCTTCTGATCCATCTTTGGTATTGTAGGTTCTCCATTTTTTAGAGTTCAACATGTTTTCACCACCGATGCTTATTCCATATTGTTTGTCTGATCCAAACTGCTTGGCCAAACGGAAATTCAAAGCTGGTAATGGATTTTCGTAAACGTCCTCTATTCTACCTGCTCCAACTATAGAAAGCCTTCTTGCTTGAACATTGTATGAAATAGATCCTTCCCATCCTTTTTCTCTGTCAATATACGAGATGTTAGTGTTGAATATCTGAGGAGACAGACCTACTAATGGCAATCCTGATTTCACATAAGTATAGTTCATACCAACGTTGAAGTGTGACAAAGATGCTGATACAAAATCAAGGCTTTTATTTACTTCAATTTCAAACCCAAAAACATTGGTATCATCCAAATTTTTTGGTTGATAGTTTGTCGGAGTAGCAGGGTCAAATACCACTAACTGAATAGGATCAATGAATTGTTTGAAGAAAACACTTGCAGAAATCAGTTGACCTCCTCCCAAAAATCTTTCAAGCCTGATATCCGCATTGTTGATACTAGATTGTTTTAAATTAATGTTTCCAAGGAAGGTTCTACCAGTAATTCTATCTTGAATTTGTGCGACAGAGTTTTCTTTGAAAGAAGGTCTTGCAACGGTCCTGTTGGCAGAAGCCCTCAAATTCAAATTTTCTGTGAGGTTGACCAATAGATTGGCAGACGGTAATACATTCAGTTTGTCAAGGATTTTTTCATTTTTAAGTTTGATATCTCCTTGGTTGTTTTGTCCAGTATAAAAGTTATCCGCCTTTTCTACTCTTGCACCGTATGTAAGTTTTACTTTTTTGCTCAATGGCAATTCATTCATTACATATCCTGATATTACTTGCTGTCTAGCATTAAAAGTATTCGCAGGTTCATAGTTCCCAACTATATAAATTCCATTTGGATTTTCTGCAGACCATATATTATCGTTTGCTAGAACCCTGTCAGGATCACCATTAATATTAAGTGCATTTTGATTTCTCGGTAAGAACAAATAGTTGTATATTTCAAAATCTCTCTCTTTAAATGTAGCATACAAACCTGTTTTCAGTTTTGAATCTTGGCCTTTGACCTTAAAGTTATATACGAAATCTACTCTTCCGTTGTAGTTGATTTCATCAAGATACCTGTATATTCTTGTCACCTCTGCCCCAACAGCTGGTCTGATCAAAGGCTGGCCATCAAAATTATCGAAACCAGTTGTTTTAATATCTGGCTCATCCACATTGACAAGACTTGGAGATAGTTTCCAATCCAATTCAAATTTACCTTTTGCAAATGCATGATTACCTGTTAACCCTATATTGGTGATGGCTCTTTGATAATATTCAAGGTTATCTCTTACAATTATTGCATTATTAAAAAACAATTCTTCTTGGGTGAAAATTGCTGCTTTTTGCTCACCACTCTGTACATGAAGAGCCTGCAAGCTAAGTTTATGGTTTTTGTATTTATAAGACAATCCACCTAAGGCACTCCATTGATTTACGGTTTCACTTAACGTACCATTTGAACCCCTGCTTTGAAAATACCCCTTATCATTCGTATTACGATAGTATTCATTGAAAATAGCGTTTTCATAGTGGTTAAAATTCTCTACATAGTTCACTCCTGCGAATAATCCCAAAGTGTGGCTGCCAAAGTTTTTTTGATTTCCGACAGATAAACTAAGGCTTTTGTTTAAATCATTGGGCATGGTTTTCGCTGCCAATTCCTTATTGAAGGCGTTTGTTAATGATGTAAGCCTTGGGTCATTTCTTGATACATCTGGAAAATCTTCAAATTTGCTAAAAGGCAATTTTCGGTATCCATTATCAAAGCCCAACCAGTCTGTGCTCGACCCAGAATAACCAAGAAAATCTTTTCTAAAGCTCATATTTGGGTTATATGATACTCCAGCTGAAGCTGAAAACGTAAACTTTTCAGGAAAATCTTTGGTCACAATATTTACAGCACCTCCCGAAAAATCTCCGGGTAGGTCTGGTGAGAAAGTTTTATATACAATGAGATTATCTATGAGGTTTGTTGGAAATAAATCCATTTGCACAGAATTTCTGTCGGGATCAAGTCCTGGAATTTCTACAGAATTTAAAATGGTTTTGGTGTACCTGTCACCTAAACCACGCACAACTACGTGTTTTCCTCCTTCAACAGATACTCCAGTTACCCTACGCAATGCTTCACCTGCATTTCCGTCACCGGTTCTTTTGATACTAGAAGAACTTACTCCGTCTATCAAGTTTACAGATCTTTGTTTGATGGTTGCAAGTGCTGTTTCGGTATTCCTCATTTGAGTCGCCGTTACAACTACTTCATCAAGCAGTTCTGTTTCTTCCTTCATTCTCACATCGAGAAGAGTGACCTTGCCAGCATTGATGACTAATTCGCTAATTGGTAAGTCAGAATACCCAAGATAAGAAAATGTAATGGTGTAAGTACCTGGAGCAAGATCAAAACTGTATGCTCCATCGAGGTCAGTAGTTGTTCCAGTAGAAAGTTCATTGATGAAAACATTGGCAAACATGATGGCTTCTCCAGTTTCATCATCTATGGCTTTACCTCTGACAGTCCCTGATTGAGCAAACAATTGCAAAGAGATAGCTACTAAAAATAGCGTAAAAAGATTTTTCATTTTAAAATTTAACTTTAGTTTTTAAAAAAAATAAAAGAAAGAAGGAACATTGTTTTGGGAAGTGTTCCTTCTTTCTGATTGAGAATTTATTTTCAGAATGTGATTATTTCAATTCATTGTTTAAAGCTGTCCAAGTCCAACCATTGAAAACTGTTTTGTTTGCACCTACAGTTGCAGTAGCCACAACTTTATTGTTTAAAGTAGCAACAGCCGCATCTAATAGACCTTGTTTTTCAGCTGTAAGACAACTTGCAGCTCCACCTCTCAGATAAAGGTTTGCAATTGAAGCAGCGGTAAGAGTTGTAGAAACAACTTCACAGTCCTTGATGATCAATTTACCTTCCTGAGCTTTTGCCCATGCTTGTGTTCCCAAATCAGTACAATCTGCATTAAAACCAGCTGCAATAGAAATATTTTTGCCATCTTTAAAACCAGCCCAAGAAACATTTTGGACGGTACCTTGTGCAGCGTCCTTGAAATCTGCACCTGAAGTAACAACTTGATCAGTGGCTATGATGGTACCATTTTTAAGTGTAAAAAGACCGTCTTTGTTAGTTGTACCTTCAGGACCATCAATTTCTAGACCTTCATCCGTACCACTTCCTCCAAAAATCACATAGAAATTATCAACTGTTCCTGAATAGTTCATGTCAAAGTCGAGAGCATCATCGTATTGATAAGCTACAATCACATTTTTCACATTCACTGTTCCACCAAAAATTTCTAAACCATCATCTTGATTGGCAACGATTTCGATGTTTTCAACTACTGTTCCAGATCCAACTCCACCTAATGTGATACCATTAATCTCATTGTTATCACCTATTGAAGCTCCACCAAATCTGACAGAAACATACTTGAGCACACCTGAGTTATCCGTTGGATTATTACCACCATATTTACCGAAAACTACATCACCTGGAATTCCTTCAATCTGCGTTTCTGTATCACCATTGGTTGCTGAGATAGGTGCCATTCCTAAAACAATTAAGCCACCCCATTTTCCAAAATCCAATTTGGTCAATGTACTATTGATTTGACCTGGTTGTATACCATCCTCAATAGAAGTGAAAATAATAGGTTTTGCTGCTGTTCCTTCTGCTATGATTTTTGCACCCTTTGCGATGACCAATGCAGTTGCAAGTGAACCGATACCTGCCCTACCTTTTATGATTGTACCTGGCTCGATGGTCAAAGTAGCTCCACTTAAAACATAGACTTTAGTAGCCAATTCATATATTTTATCGGCTGTCCACGTAGTGTTGGCACTTATGGTTCCACTAACTACCACAGGTACTACAGGATTATTTTTACAGTTACAATCTGCAGCGTCTAGGTATTGGTTTGCACCACAAGTTTTTCCAGCACAAGCCTGGCTAGATACACACTGACAAGTTGTCGCATTTAGTATTTCATTAGCAGCACATGTTTTACCACTACAAGGTAAAGTAGAAACGCAATTACAAGTTAAGGCATCTAAAACCTCACCTGCTGCGCATGTTTTTCCATCACAAGGCTCATCTTCACCGCAAGAAACCAAAGTGATACTTGCAAAGCCCAACATCAATAAAAATAGTACATTAAATTTCATCATTCTTCTTTTTTAGTTTGATGTCGCAAACATACCGCCGCAGTAATTCTCCAATGTTTCGATAAAATTACCTGTGTGTTAAAAGTGAAGTGAATTTGGTAACATTGAGTTAACATTAAAAAGGGCCAATCAACAAAATTTAGAATTATTATCTTGTTGATTTTCAGACAGTAGTATATTAGTCCATTGATAATGGATGTGTCGAAAGGAATAACCTATGTGATTGTTTTTCTGTTGAAAATCAATAATTATCGTAAGAAATGAGGGTAATTTTCAGCGTATGAGCTGCTATTTTTTTCGAAGTTTTTAGGCCATGGAAGCCATGCGTGATCTGATACGGCTCAAGGACTCTGGTTTCACTCCAATATAACTGGCTATTTGGTATTGAGGGGCATTGGTAATAATTTCTGGCCGCTCTTTGAGTAAATTGAGGTAACGCTGTTCTGGACTTGCAGCTAAATATTGTTGAATGCGATTCCTATAAAGCGAAAATTTTATTTCAGAAGCTGTTCTACTGAGCATTCCCAATCTGGGAAATTTCCTGTACATCTCTTCCTCATCTTGCTGGGTAAGGCCACTTACAACACAGTCAGTGATACACTCCCAATTCAATTCTGTAGGTTTTTGACCATTTATACTTTGAACATCAGAAAGAATATCACCAGCCAAATACCATTCAGTTGTTTGTTCACTATCCTGTATTTGTCGCCATTCTCTAACTATTCCAGAGATAACAGAGTAACAAGTCTTTATGTAATTTCCACTGGTCATGATGAAATCACCTTTCTTGAATTTGATCGTTTTTACAACACGATGGAGATGGGTAAGTTCTTCCGCAGAAAGCATATTTCCACATTCATCAATCAACTCTTCGTGTTTATCCCTTTCGTCACTTGTCATTTGGAAAGCATCATTAAATGATTAATAATGTATAAAAATACACTATTATCTCATGCTCGACCAAATGGCTAGTTCATTTTTATTTTTTGATATTGATTTTTAAATAACCCAAAATAAATCTCAAAATTGTATTTAGGACTTAATGATGACGTTCCCTTTTTTTTGACCAGTAAGTGCGTATTCAAATGCCTCTTTGATATTACTCAACTCATACGCTCTATCCAGCAATGGCTTAAACTTCCCTCTTACAAAAAGATCTTGTACATAAGTCAAGCTTTTTTTACTATCGAGCGGTAGCGGAAATTTCACTTTTTTACCTGGTAAAAGTGGTGTTAATAAAGATAAAAATAGATTCTGTGACCATGGACCCAGTTCAGAGGAAATGTAAGCGCCTCCTTTCGTTAAAAGATGTTTGCACTCAAAAAATGTAGATTTTCCTACACAATCAAAAATATAATGGTATCTGGACTCATCCTTTAAAAAGACCTTATTAGCAAAATTATAAACTTTATTCACGCCCCATGACTTCATTGTTTCTTCATATCCTGGAGCACAAACAACCGTTACTTCACATCCCTTATCAACCAACATTTGTGTCATTGCAGAACCGATTGCCCCTGTTCCACCATTTACCAAAATCTTTTTGCTCGGGTCAACCTTTACCTTATCCATAAAATAATATGCATAATGTGCTCCTTCACATGATGCGGCAGCCATTTCGTGAGACAAAAAAGCTGGCTTTTTAAATATGGTCCTCTTTGTATCAATACATGCATATTGGGCATGGGTTTTCAAACCTATATCATAAAAGCCATAAACCTCATCACCAACTTCAAAAGTAGTAACCGATTCTCCCTTTTTAACTATGACTCCAGAAAAATCAGTACCTGAAATTTCATTACTTGGATGCCAAAAACCAAAAAAGAATCTGACCACAAATGGCTTACCAGATTGGACACCCGTATCTGTTCTATTCACTGTTCGAGCCAATATTTTAACTAAAATTTCGCTGGAATTTGGTTCAGGAATGGGCACTTCTTTGATAACTAGGTCATTTGGAGTTCCGTATTTAGGCTGGAAACAGGCTATCATTTGTTGAATTTAAGTGATCAATTTATTTAGATTGAAAAAACGATGTTAAGCATTAATTCGCTCATTGAAATTTTGATACAAAATAAAAGCAATGAAGCATCCTTTTCATTGACTTAAGTTAAGAAATGAGCAAATTCATCAAAAATTTGAATGAACTCTGATAATAAATCATCGCTGAGAACAGAGAATTTACCTGTAACTACTCATTCAAACGTTATAGCAAAACCTCCATAGCCTCCATGGTGAGCCAGAGAAAGTAAGCAAGCTGATTTTACCCCACTTTCATATACATAGGGTATTCCTAATTCATCTTTACGGATCTCAATGGATTGAACAGAATCCCTGTTTCCACCAAACCAATTGATCAAAGCCGTTCTTACTCCCGCTCGTTGTGTTTGATAATTGGTTCTAGATATTGAAAATATTTCTGAAATATAATTGATTAAATACCCACTCTGGATGGCGGTTGTGTGGATGCAATTTCCATCGAATTCACTCTTAAAATCAAAAAAAGATTCTTCGAATTTTATCCTTCCAGTAATTCCGTTTTCATTACTAAAATGATCCTCTAAAAATTCGAATTTTTTGGGTGCGAAAAACATTTTTTGCTGGCTTCGATGAACGATTTTGTAAGCGCTCTCTTTGGCACTCCATATCAGCCAAACAAAAAACTCTGGATCATCGCCCTCCAAAATAAATTGACATTCTTTATCAGTAAATAACTTTTGAAGAAAACCTTTCCTTTTCCAATTACTTTCCTGCCTAGTCGTCCCAATGTCTATGACATCATTTCCGATCATGGTCGCCAATTTTACTGGCAATGATGTCCATGGCAGACTGCACGGTCAACATTTTATCCATGGCATCATCCTCAATGGTAATGTCAAATTCATCCTCTACATCCAAGATGACGTCTACCAAATTGGCTGAATTGATTTTCAAATCAGAGATAAAATTGGTTTCAGCCGTAAGGTTTTCAAAAGCCTCCAAATCCTTGACATAAGGCTTTACAATTTTCTTTAATTTATCTATTAACTCTTGATTATCCATTTTCGTATTTTTTAAAGATCACGCAACAATTTACATCCCCAAACCCAAAACCAGCCTTAGCCACCACTTTCAATCCAGCGTTTTCTATCAACTTGGAAGGTATTTTTTCCCGTGGTACAATGAGTGCAATTTCAGGTTGCAAATCTTCGCAATTGATCGTTGGAAAAATATAGTCGCCTTTCAAACCTAAAACAGCTGCCACACTTTCAATGGATCCCGCCGCTCCTATGCAATGCCCAATCATGGATTTGAGCGAGTGAATATATGGAAAATTTGATGGTTCCCTTCCCAGGGATTCCGCCCATTCCCGAACTTCATCTGGATCTTTCATCGTCGCGGTCAGATGTCCATTAATTAAGTCTATTTCTTCAGCATTAATACCAGCATTGAATATTGCATCCTGTATACACCTTTTAATGGCCAAACCATTGGGAGCCGTCATCGACCCTCCATTGCGCTGTCCACCAGAATTCACACTGCCGCCCAATACTTCTGCATAAATCGTGGCTCCTCTTTCCTGGGCACTTTCCAAAGATTCGAGCATCAAAGCTCCTGCCCCACTTCCAGGAACAAAGCCCGAGGCAGTGGCGCTCAAAGGCCTGGAAGCTTGTTCAGGATTATCATTGTGTCTGAAAGTCATCACCTTCATCGCATCAAAACCTCCCCAAATGTAAGGACCATGATCACTGCAACTTCCTGCCAACATGCGTTTAGCTTTTCCATTCTGAATCCTTTCAAAAGCCATCAAAATCGCTTCTGTTCCCGTCGTACAGGCGGATGAATTGGTTGTCACTTGATTGCCTAGACCTAAAATACCACCCAAGTAAGCGCTCACTCCACTCGTCATTGTTTGCGAAACAGCATTACTTCCCAGTCTCTTGACTTTTCCTTCGTCCAACAAATATGCGGATTCTCGCATTTTCTCTACACCAGAAATTCCTGTACCAAAAACACAACCACTATCCCAATCGACTACATCTTCTGAGATATCCAAACCAGCATCTTTCCATGCATCAACCCCTGCCATACAACCATAAATGATTCCTGAACTATTGAAGTTTTTGAGTTGTAATTCTGTCAAATATTGAAGGGTCATTTCATGTGTAACTGGTGGAATGCCTCCAACGCAACAAGAAAAATTCATTGCATCCAATTGTGGGATAAACTTTATCCCAGACACTCCAGCCTTGATGGCTTTTTCAAAATCGCTTATTCCCACCCCATTTGGAGAGACAACGCCAAGCCCAGTTACCACTACTCTTTGCAACATTTAATTTGTTTTTACGATCATTCCAGACAAAATCCCATCGCAAATGACCTCATTGCCTTCATTCAGCATTTCTACCTTACACTTCAATTTTCCAAAACGGAAATATACTTTTTCCGAATACACCGTCACTTTCTCCCCAGGATACACTGGTAAGTAAAATGATACTTCACTTGAAGTCATGGCAAATCTAGGAGCTTCCATTGCACCTTCCGCCGACTTCATCAAGTGAATTCCTAAACATACCAAACCAATCTGTGCCATGGTTTCAATGAGGATAACGCCCGGGGTGATGGCATAGTTTGCGAAATGCCCTTTGTAAAAATAACTGTCTTCATGAAAGGTATATTCACCAATTACGCCCGTGTCATCGGCTTTCAAAATATCGTCTACAAATAGAAAGGGCGCGGAATAAGGAAGGTGATCTAGGATAAATTGATAATCTGACATTTTATTGATTTTGTTCGCCGCCGTCTACGGGAATGACTGCACCATTGATCCAGGCTGCTTCAGGAGTGCACAATAGAAATACCACATTTGCAACATCCTCAGGTGTGGTCATTCTTTGAAATGGGTTCCTTGCTAAAGTATATTTTTTTAATGCTTCATTTCCGGGTATCATACGGAAAGACTCTGTATCTGTCATGCCGGCTTGAATGCAATTGCACCTGATGCCATAAGGAGCAAATTCCAAAGCAATACTTCGTGATATTGATTCCAATGCGGCTTTTGCTGCTGAAACTGCAGCATAGTTTTTCCAAACTTTGCGATTGCCTTCACTAGTAAAACTGATTATTCTGCTGTCAGCGGCAAACAAACCTGCTCCAAAAATAGCCTTGACCCAATCATAAAGGCTGATGGCCATGGATTCGAGCGTCATATGAAAATCGTCGTTGCTCAAGCTACTTTCACCCTCACCAGTCAAAGGTTTTAAATTTCCTCTAGCAATACTAAAAATCAATGCTCTTAAACTTTCCCCTTCACCCATCTTTTCTTTAAGCGCCGTCAACACCTCTTGTCTTTTCTCACCATTCAAAGCATCCACATTAAAATTCAAAAATTGCACACCCATGGATTTAATCTCCTGAAAATCTTCTTTCCGTTGATCCATAACCGACCTTCTATCCCGATGCACCACACAAATATTATACCCCTCCTTCGCTAATTTTTTAGCTGATGCCAAGCCAAGTCCTGATGAACCGCCGAGTATCAAAGCCCAACTTTCGTTGTATAGTTTTTTGTTTTCTGCCATGTGTTAATAAACTCCTCAAGGTAAGAAATGTTATCAGAATTCAGTTTTCAGTTTTTTGCATTTGTTGAGCCGGGAATTATTTAAGACGAGTGATGAGATGATGTTGTATGATTTAGAATTTGAGCTCTGCCTCGAGCCGCGATTTTCGAGCTGCGAGACAGCCAATTTGAAAGTTCCGCAGTTCAGCAATTTCGCAGTTTCGCAGTTTCGCAATTCTGCAGTTTCGCAGTTCAGCCACCATCACCATTCCAACAAAATCCTCTGCGCCGTAAAACCTGGCCCAAAACTCAACATCAAACCCTTCTCCCCTTTGGCCGGATTCCGATCCATAAAACGCTCAAGCACGTGCAAAACCGTAGCGCTCGACATATTGCCATGAAGTCGCAAAACCTCCTTGGTGTCATTGATGTCTTTGCCTATTTCAAATAATATTTCTTCTACTTTTTGGACGATTTTTTTACCGCCTGGGTGGAAAATAAAATGATCAATGTCCGTAAGTGTTGTATTGGTTCTAGCCAAAAAAGGTGTAATGATTTTTTCAAAATTATCAGCGATGACGTCTGGGACAGATGGATCAAGCACCATCAAAAGACCTGAATTGGTCAGTGTAAAACCCATAATTTCTTCGGTATTTTGAAAATGATACATGCCTTCGTCAACGATTGCCGGACCTTCTGCATCTGCATCAGAGGACAATAGTGCACAAGCAGCTCCGTCGCCAAATATCGCCGCACTCACCACATTCACCATCGAAAAATCATTCTGTTGAAAAGTCGCCATCGGTGATTCTACTGCAATAACTGCTGCCCTTTTACCAGGATTGGACTGTAAAAAATTCTTAGCATAAATCAGGCCTGAAACACCTGCCACACAGCCCATTTCTGTCACCGGCAATCGTACAACATCGTGACGAAGGCCCAATTTATTGATCAAATACGCGTCCATTGAAGGAATCATATATCCCGTACAACTCACAGTGATGATATAGTCCAGAGATGTTGCATCCCATTCAGACTTTTCCAAGGCGAGTCGTAAGACTTTTTCTGATAAGTCCAAAGCACCTTTCATGTACAATTGATTGCGGGTCTCAATATCTGAGATGCCAAACATTTCCTCAGGAGACAACATCGAATAACGCATGTCAACGCCTGCATTACCAAATAATTTGATCACTTTCCTTTGATACCTTTCGTCCTGACCAGAAACCCACTTTTCTATGAATGGGATGATTTCTGCAGTTGATCTACTGTAAGGAGGCAGAAATTTTGCAACGGTTTTTATTTTAACCATAAATTAGTTTTGTTTGGAAAATAGGATCCATTGATATCTGAAAGCCCAACGCCATTTGACCATTGATTGTTTTATGGGTAGATTCCTTGTATATCTTTCAAAGTCCTTGCGTTTAAAGCCTCTCAAAATGGAGATCTTACCATCCTGAACAACCATTGGATTGGTAAAAAATAAGGAAAGTAAACTGTACAGAAAATAAGCCCACCGACTGCGATGGAGATCATTGATGACGATACCCATTTTGGCTTTCTGTGCGCTTTCCCCAAGTAGGCTTACAATTTCTTCGTCTGTCAGATGGTGCATAAATAAGGTGGCGGTGAGGATGTCATATCCTAGTGATTTGTACTCTTCAGATGGAACCATGGCCACCAAATAAGAAATCTCTGGATATGAGGTTGAATGTTTTCGGGCGTATTGGATCGTAAAATCATTGGCATCAATTCCTATAAACTTTGCCTGTATGTCCTTTTTACGAAAATAATTCGCTAGTCTTCTCAACGAATCACCACTGCCACATCCAACATCAACAACCGTCAATGCTCGGTCAATGGTTTGGGTTTGTAACAATAGCTCCACGCCATCAATCGTCACTCCATTGCCACCCAACCAAAAATTGATCCAGTCCAATTTTTTCAATGAAGAAGCTAGTAATTCGCCCTCCATACCAAGATCATCCATGATTTCTTGGGCATTACTTCGATTTGTGGTGTCTGGAATCATCATTTGGTGGTTATAAAAGTACGAGCAGATTCCATTTCAATGGCCTGGCCGTGGGTTTTTTTGATGAAATGAGGTAAGATTTGTGGTACGTACATCAACCCTGCCAAGGCCCACTCAAAAAGTAAATCTTGAGCAAAAAATGCGTTGAAGAATTTGCCAGAACGCAATCTTTTACTGAATGTCTTTTCCCATTTTTGACTATAAAATTGCTCTACTTCGGCTCGTGATTGAATTTCTCCATTGTAGTAAGCAATCAGAATTTCTGATAATAATAAGGCGCTGTGAATGGCCATACTCATGCCGTTGCCACACAAAGGGTGGATCATACCCGCGCAATCACCACTCATCAATAGATGATTTTCTACTCTTGCTTTGGATAAAAAAGAAACTTGACTGATGGTCATTGGTTCTTCAAAAACAGCAACAGCCTGACTCAAAAATGTTTCCATATGTGGATTCTGCCGAATGACTTTTTCTTCGAATGTGGCTAGGTTTTTATATTTTTTGAATGTTTTGAAATCCGCCAAATAACAGACATTGATCAAATCATCTTCCACACTGGATATGCCGCAATAACCCCCTTTGAAATTGTGTAAAGCGATGAGGTCTTTGGGAAAATCGCCTCGATAATGGCCTTTCACACCCAAATAAGGAGCCAATTGGTGAGTGAATGGCCGATTCATTTTGATGTCCAAATTAGATCGTTTACCAAAGGATCCAATTACAAACTTTGAATAAAAAACTCCACTTTTTTTAGTTGTCGTGCTAAATCCATTTGTACCAAAACTGCATGACTCTACAGTATCTTGCACAATTCGGCAGCCATTTTCCAATGCCTTTTGGTACAATCGAAAATCCAGTGTAAACCGGCTAATGCCAAATCCTCCCAAAGGTAAATTTGAGTGCACCACTTTTCCATTGACGGTGCTTAATTCAAATCGATCGATGGCCACTGCTCCAAAATCAAATGGATTGATCCCTAAGTAGGCCAAGTAAGAAAGTACTTCATTGGAAATATACTCTCCACAGACCTTATGTTTTGGATATTCATTTTTCTCAATCAACAAAACCTTCAATCCAGCTTTGGACAAGTGGATGGCGTTAACCAAGCCTGCCAAACCACCGCCTATGATGACGATGTCACTTTGATTGGATGAATTGTTTGTTGTCATTGATATTTACGAGCTATGGATTCAAGTTATGAAGATAAGATACCTATAGTTAAATATGAGCAATTAACATAGAATGATTGTTTGTTGTTGTGGGGAAAAGGAGGGAAGTTTAAAAATAGGGATGACTAAAACAATTATAGATTATCCCTTTTGCTTTTAAAAAATAAGCAAATACGTATAAAATCAAAAAGGTATATATTTGCATACTTAATGAAAAGTATTCATTTACTTTATAACTACAATTTGGAATATACATTATTCAGCCTTTCAATAACTTAGGCATGAATATTTAGATCAAAAAACAATATATGAATTTTAAAGAACAAATATCAATAGACGAGTTTGACGGTAAACGATTTCAAACGAGGTTAATTGAGCCTGATTCTATCAACCATAAAAAAGCAATTATAACACACTACCTTCATAATAAAGAAAAAGGTATAGCAAAGCATTATGAAAGAGATGCTTTAAATTATATTAAAGAGTACGTCGAATATAAAGAAGAAGAATATAATCTTTCCATGGTAGCCGAAGATGCATGTCAACTACTACTCTTTGAAGTTGAAAATGTTCCTTTCCCTACACCAAAAAACTACCAATTTAAATTCATTGATTTGTTTGCAGGAATTGGAGGTTTTAGGGTTGCTATGCAAAATTTAGGCGGCAAATGTGTTTTTACATCTGAATGGGACAAAGAAGCTCAAAAAACTTATAGAGCTAATTTCGGAGAAGTGCCTTTTGGTGATATAACTAAAGAAGTAACTAAAAGATTTATACCGGACGATTTTGATGTATTATGCGCGGGTTTTCCTTGCCAGGCATTTTCTATCGCAGGAAAAAGGGGAGGCTTTGATGACACACGAGGGACATTGTTTTTTGATGTTGCAGAGATAATCAAACGTAAAAAACCAAAAGCTGTCTTCCTTGAAAACGTAAAAGGTTTAAGAAACCATGACAAAGGAAAAACACTTGAAACCATTTTAAATGTTTTAAGAAACGATTTGGGATATTTTGTTCCTGAACCTAAAATTATAAATGCCAAGGACTATGGAGTTCCACAAAATAGAGAAAGGATTTTTATTGTTGGTTTCAGAAATGACCTAGGTATTGCAGAATTTGAATACCCAAAACCATCTAAGAAAAAAATTAAGTTTGCAGACATCAAAGAAAAGATTGTTCCACCAACTAAGTATTTTTTATCCACTCAATATCTTCAAACCTTACACAATCACAAAGCTAGGCATGAAAGTAAAGGTAATGGCTTTGGTTTTGAAATAATCCCAGATGATGGAATTGCAAATGCGGTAGTATGTGGCGGAATGGGTAGAGAAAGAAATCTGGTAGTAGATGATAGAATTACTGACTTCACCCCTACAACGCACATTAAAGGAACAGTAAATAGGGAAGGAATAAGAAAAATGACTCCAAGGGAATGGGCACGATTACAAGGTTTTCCAGACAAATTTGTTATTCCTGTAGCTGATGCATCTGCTTACAAGCAATTTGGCAACTCTGTTGCAGTGCCAGCAATACAAGAAACTGCAAGCAATATCTTAAAACTAATTGGATTCAAAGTATATGATAACGGGAAATAAAGGAGAATGGAGTGAAATATATGCGTTGTTCAAACTTTTAGGAGATACTAAACTTTTTGCAGGAGATGCTGCCTTGAATAAAATTGAACAATTATTTTATCCAATCATAAAAATAATTAGAAACGAGAGCGGGAAAGATTATGAATATGAAATCTCAGGTGATCTAGTAGTAATTTCTGAAGGGCAGGAACAACTACGTTTTCCATTAAGCAAATTTTCTGAACAAGCCTATAAATTACTTTTAAAAATAAAAGGATCAACCGGAGTCTTTAGTGTTCCAGATACAGAAGAGTTTATGAAATTGGTTAGTTGCAAAAGTTTAAAAGCAAAGTCAACTACAAAATCTGATATTAGAATTGTTATCCACGATCAAAGAATTAACCAAGCAGCAGAACTGGCCTTTAGTATTAAATCACAAATAGGTGGGAACTCGACTCTTTTAAATGCTGGAAAAACAACAAACTTTATTTATCAAATTTTGGGAATAGATCATCATAATGATATTAATAGAATCAATGCTTTAGATTCTAGAAGTAAAATAAAAGATAGATTAGAAGAATTAAAAAACATTGGAGGCGAAATAAAATTTTATAGTATCGAAAAAGAGATTTTTAAAAACAACTTAGTTCTGATAGATAGTCTATTACCCAACATTTTGGCAGAAGTGGTTAAACAATTCTATACAAGTAATTTAAATACAATTGAAGATTTGATTGCTGAAACAACCTCAAAAAACCCGCTTGGTTATGATACTCAATTTTCTCATTCATTTTACGAGTATAAAATAAAACGATTTCTCACAGATGTAGCCCTTGGAATGATGCCATCGAAGGTATGGAATGGCTTGTATGATGCAACAGGCGGATATTTGATTGTAAAGGAAGACGGAGAAGTGCTTTGTTATCACATTTATAATAGAAATCAATTTGAGGATTACTTATTTCATAACACAAAATTAGAAACTGCAAGCAGCACAAGGCATGAGTTTGGTAAATTGTATGTGGAAGAAAATAATATATTTTTAAAATTAAATCTTCAAATTCGGTTTACTTAGAAAGAGATCTATTTAAGTATTTTCCACAATCCGTTAAACCTTGACTTTTGATCAAGAGGAAGCAGTAGGAATCTATGTAAATAAAGGATATACTATCTACATTAGATATATAATTACATGATATTTACATCCAAACAATAAAATGTTTGTAAGTCACAAACATTCTTTATGTTCTGCCAATTATGCCATTCATCCAATATAACTTGATTAACAATCATTAAAAAATAATATTTTTTTAAGTTTAACATAAAAATTCCATTCTTATATTATATTTACCCTATAAACTTTAAAAAATGCATTTCCCCAAATTGCACCACAACCTTTGTCTTTCCAATGGTCTTCTTGGAAATTACAATTTTTATATACTTATCGTTATTACAGCTATTGAATTCTCTTATAGAATCATTTCAATGCGTATGACTATTGTAAATATAATATATAAGCAAGGTTGTGATTCGTATATTGAAAAAGGTGAAAAATTAAAATCCTATACATTCTTCAAATGGTCAGTGTTAAGAAACTCATGTTAGAGTTAACAATACCATCAATAATAGCAATAAATAAAAATCTTAAAATTGAACACCATGAATAGTAAGTTTATTTTTATTATAATTATTTTAGTTGGTTTGTCAATATGGTGCTTGATGTTAATAGTTACATGGGACGGTTCAAAAGCAAACGAATTATTAACAGAATTAGGAAAAACAGGAGCGAATCTTTCATTGATTACTGCAATTGGCGGTCTAGTTCAATGGATTCTAAAGGAAAGAGAAGCAGCAAATCAAAAAGAGAAAGAAACCTTAAATTTCTATCGTAATGTTCTTGCTGATTTTAAATCTGTTTATGACAAAGTTGAAAAAGCTAGGCTACTCATTCAAGCACATCGCACAGCTAGAACATACGGAGAACAAATGCAAGAATTAATACAAGGAGTTGTTATACTGCACAATATAAAGCGAGCATTAAATCCAGGATTTCCTAATTTGAAAGCAGAGCTTATTCCTTATATCAATAAAATGAGTTATTTCATTAAAGACCTACTTACAGAATATAGAGATAACTATTTACAAATTTCTATTCTGCAAGAGATAGATGAAAAGCAAAGGGAAAAATTCATACAAGAAAAGCTAATCGATCAAAATAAAGAAGTAATGGTTAGTGATATACCTTCAAGTTCATGGAAACAAATTGAGAATCTTGCTAAATTAAGTGCAATAAAAGATGAAAAATTCAATGAGTATCAAGCAAATTTTTTAGTCCCCTTGGATGAAGCGTCTAGTATTTTGCGAAAGAAAATTCCTGTAGAAGAAAGAAATTAATTTGCCAATAAATAAACAATTTAAAAATAGATTTTCTAACCCAAGCTATAAAATTACTTCCTTGGGGTTATAAAATCTTAATAAAATACTTGAAAGATTTTTTACACAAATAAAACTAAACCTCCAAAAAATAATAATAATATGAACAAGATAACTGGAAGAATTACACTCACCAACTCAAATACAGGAATTCCTAATCTATTGGTGGTTGTTTATGATGTGGACGCCAATACTAGAGCTGGCGAGCCAAGTGTTCAAATCAAAGTAAATGGTTATAGTGCAAGTTCAAATCCTTTAGAAATAGGAGGAGGATCAGACTTCCCTGAAGGGTTGGGTGATCGTATAGGGTCAGTTTTAACTGATGCAGGCGGAATTTTTAATTTTCAATATGAAGATGAAGAATTTAAAATTAGGAACAAGGAAGAGCAACGACCAGATCTTTTATTGCTAGTTTATGTGCCTGAAACAAATGGTAAAACTTCAAAAGATTTATTGATCTATGTTTCACCAGAAATAAGACAAAACGCAGGCAGAATCGAAAGTTACTTTATACAGATATCCGAAGATGTTTTAAAAAAAGCAGGCATGACTTCTATCTTCGACGGTGGGAATATCGCCTTAAGAGGAAAGTTCGGAAATCTTCAATCTATTCGCCAACAGACTCAGTTGTTCAACAAAGAGTTACTTGTAGGAGAAAAAGAAAATCAAAAAGCTATAAATGCTATTGTTGAAAAAAAGATTTTACCCACATTATTTGGACTTAACTCTAAACCTATAGTTAAGAAACCTTCAACAGAAGAGGTTCGAAAGAAAAATAAAGAACATATAGCAAAATTAAATTCAGAGGTATTTGAAGATAACAAAGCTCTTGGAAAACGAAGGTTTGTTTATATTCCCTCTGATGAGTTTGAAGGATTTAAACAGGCAAATCCAAGTGATCAATCAGACTTAATCGAAAAATATACTGTAAATATTAATAAGATTTCTACTGAAGGAGGTATATATAAAAAAGAATATAACACACCACTAACGCATGATCAAAAAGAAAAATTTATTATCGATTTACAAAAAGATCTCTCTCTTCCAGGTAATTACAGTGAACCGGGGTCAGCAGATGAAGAAAACAATGGTGAGGATTATGATTCTTTAATTACTGCTGAACCGCCAATAGATCCAGAAATTGATTTCGGTGCTTATGTAAAGCGCTTGATTAACTCTTTGAATTCACCTGAACAATTACTAAAAGACATAGATGATAAACACAATGTGTTTGCTGCAAACCAGCGGCCTGATGGTTCTGCAATAAATGAGAATATAAAAGCATTAGAATTTAAAGGTGGACCCGCAGATGTTCCTGCTTTTTATGATTTCAACTCTTTGCAAATTGCTTTTCCTCATATCTGGCAAGAATTAATAGATTCTGATTCCATAGAACTATCTGAACAACTCCTACAGCAACTTGCAGAAGATGGCGTGGATATATCTGATATTACAGATGAAGATGATATTGAAGTTAAACTTTCGGACAAGGTGAGGTTAGTTGAGCAAGTTGCAAAAATAAATTTAAGGTATTCAAAACTTAATATTAACAGGTCGGGATATAATGAACTTGATAATTCTATTATAGGAACATCAAGTTCAACTCCACCTCCCAAGCAACCGTTGACAGAGTCTGGATATCTATTGAATGACCTTAAAAATGCGATAAATGAAAAATCAAAATTTACAATTTTTAAAGAAGGTCATATCAATTTCGGCATTATTGTTACTTACCGTCAAAAATGGGTGCCTCTGAACTATCAAGTGGGTGATTTAGTGCGTTCTATTCCACTATCTCCAAAAGAAGTTAGAAAAGTAAGTATAAAAAAAGTTGTTAAAAAGGACAATGTAACAAAGTCCATGGAAAACAACTTGCGTTCTTCACAAGAAGAAGAAAATGTAACTGAGCGCTTGGAAAAAGAAATTGTAAAAAAAGCCCAAAAAGGCAACTCTTTTGGTGCAAGTGCCTCTTTTAGTAGATGGGGAGTGACTGCTAACTCAGACTTTAAATCGGACTCCTCAAATTCATCAGATGCTGTCAAGAAAGAATTTAGGGAATCTGTAAAAAAGGCAGCTCAGGAATATAAGGATGAACGAAAAATAGAGATTGAAACTAAAGAAACATATGAAAGTGAATACAATGAAAGTAGTGAAATTAGCAATCCCAATGATGAATTAACAGTCACATATTTGTTCTACGAATTACAACGCAGATTTGAGGTCTCCGAAAAACTGCATAAAGTAACTCCAATTGTACTTGTACCTATGCCGATGCCTACGCCATCTAGGAAAGATATGAATACGCTTATCCTAAAATACGGATGGGTCATCAACCGTGTACTTTTAGATGATAGATTTCGAGCAGCATTAGAATATGTAATGAATGGATTAATTGGCGAAGAAGCTGCTATTGAAGAGCTCAAATTAAATCAGAAAGCTATTAGGAAAAATATTGAATCATTAGGCAATTTAATTCTCAAAGCACAAAATGAAGTAGTTGAAGCTGAAGAAACCTTTGAAGATGATTTTGACGCAATTGATGATGTTAAACGCCGAAAATTGATTGAACGCAACAAGTTTATTGCTGAAATGGCAAAAGACCGCATGGAGCAAGCAATACAGCATGAACAAAAACTAATGGAACAAATGTCTGCTGAACAAAATGCTCTATTGAAAGCGACAAATGAACTTAATCAAGTTATCACAATATATGAATCAAAATTATTTGAAATCAATTTATTGAGGTTGCATATCAAAGAAAACATATTCTATTATATGCAATCAATTTGGGACTACACACATAAGGATAACATCTTTATGACTTTATACGACGATAAAGTTCCTGTAATAAATTCCAAGAAAAAATTATATACAGTTCTGGATTTAAACCCTCAAGAAATCCCCCCCTCGGTAATACCGTTGCCAAACAAAAACATTATAGAGATAGAAGTGAAATTTGATATGGATATACCTCAGGATAGTGAGATGCAGACACTGATAGAAGTTGCAGACTTAGATAAACCTCTTGGGTTTAAGGGGAATTATATGATGTTCCCAATGAAAAGACCAAATGCAATCACTGAGTATATGATGACACCCTATTTGGACGAAGAGTTAGGGTTACGTGATCCCGATGGATGGGGCCAATGGACTCCTGATGAATATGTGGAATTTTTCCATCATCTGAAACAAATAAAAACGAAAGAGGAATTTGAGCAAATGCAACCAGAACTTACAGCACAATATGGTAGAATTCTGGACGCTTCACGAAGACTTACGGAGGAGATTATTGTACCTACGGATTCTCTTTACATTGAAGCATTGCCTGGAAATCACCCACTTTTGGAGGACTTCAAACTCAAACACCGCATCATGGATGTACAAAAAGTACAGGCAGAAGTGCGAAAATTGGAATTGGAAAACTTACGCTATGCAAATCGTATTTTGGATAAGCAGTTGGATGATCCGGAGACGGAGAAGAAGGTGATTGTGGGAGAAGGGATTAATGCGCATATAAATTAAATGTGTTATGTATGAGCCAACAAACAAGGAAAGAAGTATTGGTCCCGGTGCTAGAGGGGTGCCGGTGGGTATTCCCTATCCTAGTGTTAATTTAAAAGTCAATAAACGAATTCACAATAACATTGAAATTTCAATTAGACTTCTTGAGGTTAAATTTAATCCATCTTCTGAAGGTGTTAATAGGATTGGGTTAAAACAAGAAGTTGATATTGATTTTAGTTTTGATCCAGCATTTGTAACTAATATCCAGCTTTTAGATGAGCAAACTGAAGGGGTTTTGGGGACTGGGTGGTCAATAGGTTTTGAAGTTTATATACTTGAAAGCGAATTTAAAGCTGACGAATTTTCAATGAACCCAGCTGTCGTTGAATTTAAATTAACGAACAAAATACTAGACCTAAATAAATTATTACCTCAATCATCTAAACCGGTAGATTTACTAGTTGAAGAGTTGCAGAGAAAAGGAATAGTCAATAGTAAAATTGAAATATCACTGAAAATTTCTTGGTCAGTGGAAGATGTTGCAAGACTTGTTACGAAATCTAAACTTTTGATGATTAAATTAGCTCAAGCAAAAGTTATCAATGAAAATGCTAAATTATTGAGAAAAGGAAATTTCATTGATAAAAAATTATCTGAAGGTAAAAAAAGGAGTAAAAGTCAATCTGGTAGAAGAAAGGGCAAAACTGCTAAAAATAATAGTTCGAGAAGGTTTAAAAATACTGCCGAAAAACTCAAGGCCCAAAAAGGTCGAATAGACATTTTGATCAGAAACAATAAAAGGACGATTGTTGCCTTAGAAAACAAAGCAAAGTCTGCTGTTAAAAGCATAAGAGGGCAAACGGCAAAAATGATAGCAAAGAAGATGTCTGGAAAAATATTAGCTAAGGTTTTGCTTAAGTTTATTCCATTAGTTGGTGCTTTAAGTTTGATTGTAGACTCTTTTGAATTAATCAATTTCCTATTTAAGTTATTTGATGAAAAATCAAAAAGCTTTGGTCATTTCGGGGATGGAAAAGATTTGGATGACGATAAGGATGCCGAATTCAATAACTTCATGAAACAAGCTTCCTTTGAGGAGAATCCTTCTGATTATCCTCAAAATGATAGTCAAACAGGTCAGGTGGTAGCAGATAGAGATTTGCCAAATGATTTGGGAACCTCTTTAGAAGATAATCTAAAGGAAAAGTATGTGTCTGATTTCAAATTTATGCCTAATGTTATTAAAACCGATAAATACAATATTTTACTTAAATCTAAGCATGTGCAAGAAATCGTTAGTTTTCTAGGCGATAAGACAAGGGAAGAGGCAGATTTTGTTTTTAGAATATCAGTTGAAAAAGACGCAGAGATCTTTGTGCGTGACATAAATAATAGTATAAAGCTATCTAAAATAAAAAAATCTGGAGAAGTAAACTATACTTTACTAAAATTGTATATAAAAGATAATCAGAATCCGAGTAGGTGGAAAGGTGCTTACGGAAAAGAATTACAGGGAATTGATATAAAAAATAGTTATACCATTGAAATTTATGTTTGGGTTAACTCCAAATTGTAGGTTAAGTACCTTAATAAATCACTTGTAATCTATGCAAAAGAAACAATTCATACTCCGCTTAACTACTTTAAAAATCGTTAAGCAATCAGATCGAGGCCGGGGCGGTTCTGAGCCTTATCTATGGGTCACCTATTTTAAACTTAAGAATCACAAAAGTATTGTAGAGATAAAAGATCTTGATGAACCATTAAACGTTATCAGCAAACCAGCTGTAAGCCATTTTCGTGCACTCTTTCAAAACAATGTTAAGAATGGAGCAGTAATTAGTATTCCGCCTCAGGTTGGACTCTGGGATGCAGAGATAGATTTGGTTTTGCAACCTCTAAGTTATCCTATGTTAGGATGTATTGTAGTTGTATTAGAAGAAGATGAAACTTCCTATGAAGTTATGAAAGCTGGCTTTACTGAATATAGTAAAATCATGAAAAAAGAATTAAATGCTCTTGTAAAAAATAAACTTGAAACTTTTGATACTTCAGGAGTTTCTGATGATGATGTAATTAGATTGAAAAACGCCATATCTTCCGCCGTGAAAGATGTCATAAAGGATAAATTGACTAACTGGCAGTTGTTTGTTAATTTCCTCGGCATAAACAGAGAAGATGATTTAGTTGGCTTTTCGCACTTTATATTCTCGAAGGACGAGATCAAGACAACTCCTAATTTTGATTTCCCTGAAATAAAAAATCATAAAAAAATAACCGTTCCCAATAATTTTCCACAATTACAGCAACAAATTCTAGTTGAACATTATGAAATAACAGGTTCGCTACTTGTAAAAAATGTCCCTTTCTCTAATATTGATCCTTGTGCAGGTCTAAAATCAGAAATAAAAGAATTCAAAACCACAATTAGTGCGCAAAAGCGTAAGATCGGAACAATCAATGCTAAAGTTAAAGCAGCAATGGCACGAAATGACTTATTACTTGCGTCAGAACTGCGAGCACAAATTGCAGTTGAAGAAGAAAAGTTGGTTAAAATGGAATCAGAATTAGCAACATTGAATTTAAATCTTGTTAAATGTATTGAAATTGGTCAGGATAGGATATAATGCTAATAAATTAAATCAATTGACTCACAAAAACAACAAAATTAACAATGAAATCAATACCATCAAAGATCGAATAATAATTATTGAATTTATAATTTTCAAATTTTAATAGTATGAAATCTATAACAGACAACCTTTCCATCCAAGACCTACTAGCTGTACTTCTACCTGGTGCTTTAGCAATATATTTTTTGTCAATAGCTTACTATGGTATTCCTTTGAAAAAAGATCAAATAGATACAATAGCATTAATTGCTCCATTTAAAATTAATTGGACGGATGTATTTGCTATTGGCGCTGCAGCATATTTCGTAGGCTATTTGTTCTATGTTCTAAGTTCATGTTTAGATTCTATTTATGATAATATAAAATTAAAGGCATTGAAAATAAAAAATTATGGTGATAATGGAGTAAAGCCAAAAAAAGGCTCTGTATGGAATATTTTATTCCCATATCTCTGGCATACCCATACTTTGGTTATGATTATCGCCAAATTCAGTCAAGAGAAAATAGGAGATGGGTATTTCAATAAAGAGCTAAAAATTATTGATTCCTACCAATTCGCCTTTCGCTGGCTAATGAAAGAGAAGCCTGAAATGTATGCGGAAGCAGAGCGGTACCTAGCCACAGCTCGTTTTTTTCGAAGTATGGTATTCGTATGGGCTTTTGGGGCAATTACCTGGGGAGTAAAAGCTGAAATTTCAAACAAGTGGTATGCTTTATTTCTGGTTGGCTTGTGCATAGTTTCCTTTTTCGCATATCTCAACCGATGGCGAAAAGCCCATCATGTTGCTTTTAAAAATGTGATTATTTTAGAGGGAAGAAAGAACGATTTTCTTCCTCAGTAATAAACTATTCACAACCCACAATTTTAATACCTACAACAATGGCAGATTTTGATTTGAATGAAAAACGCATGCACTTTGAACATGACCTTATTAATCGTCGTTTGAGTTGGCTGTTGACTTCGCAAAGTATCTTATTTGCAGCTATGGCACTTGCTTTTGAAGATAGTGAACTTTGTGAAAAGCACAAGACATTTATTGAATTGATTCCCGTGATGGGAGGAGTAATTTCGTTATCCATATTTAGCGGTGTATTGGCTGGTGCATTTGCAAAATACAAGATTTGGAAGAAGTCAGAATCAGACGAATGGGGAGTTAGGACTTGGATAACGCGTTGGGCTCTTTTGGGTACTGATCTTCTTCTTCCTATTATTTTTGCTATAATTTGGTTATGCATAGGAATGGCATAAAGGGTTCTTATCTGTTCATGTATATTTACTGTTTCAACAATATCTCAGACAATTCTCGAAGCCTAGTTGCGTGTTCAGGTTTAAATATAAATTCATCCCAATGACCATAAATACATTTATAACCAAAAATATATTTCACTCCCGCCTTCAACCTCCTCCAAAAACTGTATTTTATCAAGTGAATGTAGCAATAGACCAAGTTATCTTCGCCATCTTCGTGAATGATTATTTGATGCTCGGTTGAGCTACACTCACATATGAGCACAGTTGGTAATTCAGGTATATAAACATTGCAATTACTTTCTTGCATTGACATATATCTTAAAATTAAAAATTTACATTTAGATTTATCCTTTGATTTGAGGAGCAGATTTATCATTTCAAGATATCATCAAGTAACAATCATGAAAACATATACAATCCTATTTACCCTAATCCTCCTTTCCACTAGCTGCGCCAGCCAACCAATCACCAAAGATAAAACGGTTGAGTTACTAGAATTGCTCTAATCAGAAAATTATGCCAAAATTGATGGCATTGCCGTTGCCAAAAACAACAAACTACTTTTTGAAAAATACTTCAATGGTTATGATTTGGAAAGTTTACATGACCTGCGATCTTCATTCAAAACCATCACCAGTTTGTTGGCAGGAATAGCTGTTGACAAAGGCTTATTTGAAGTAGATGATGAAATAGGGAAGTTTATCAATGAATGGAAAAATGATCCTAGGGGAAAAATAACTATAAAAAACTTGTTGGAGATGAAGTCTGGATTGGCTTGTGAAGGCTTCTTTGGCATCGGCCCTGATTGTGAAGCGGAGATGTGGGAAAAGGATGACTGGCTTAAATATATTTTTAATATTCCCTTAAGGCATGATCCAGGATTAAATTGGGAATATACTTCGATGGAACCTGAACTGGTTGGTATCATTATTTCAAGAGCCAGTAAAATGAATTTGATGGATTTTGCCAAAAGATACCTATTTGAACCATTGGCCATCACCAAATATGAATGGTTTGTGACACCCAATGGCGGCGGTTATGCAGCTGGGTCTTTCGATATCAAACCAATTGATTTGCTGAAAATCGGACAAATGGTTTTGGATAAGGGAAAATGGGAAGGTCGACAAATCGTCAGTGAAAACTGGATAAATGAATCCACCAATTGCCAGACGGATGTAGAAATGTCGTTTGTCCGTTTTGCCAGAACCAAAAACGCCAAATATTCCTCGGCCAAATATGGCTACTTTTGGTACAGTGAATTATTACAATATGGAGCTATTAAAACTGAAGTTTTATTTTCTTCGGGTAATGGAGGCCAATACATGATGGTACTAAAAGACTATGATGCATGTGTTGTTTTCACAGGAAGTAATTTTGGAAATTGGAGGGGTAAATTACCTTTTGATATTTTATTAAAATATGTCATTCCGATGTTGGAAAACTGATAAAAAAGGGTGGGCAAGGCATTGTTTGTTTCTGGAAATAAAATCATCCGGTAAATATGTATTCTTTGCAATACTATACACTTGATGTGATTGAAAAACTCATATGTTGCTTGTTTTGGCTAAAGCCATTTTTAATTCAAATTATTAGTGCCTCCAGCTAAAGCAGGAGGTCATACAAAACAAAATTTAAAATAAGCAATCACACATTATTATTCACCATATTGATACTTAGGTGAAGGTGAATTTTATATATAATTATATTTTAATGTGTCTATCTTGGAATGCTTATTATGGATTTGAAAAACTACTAGCATTATTGCTGTGGCTAAAGCCATTTTTCATTACATATCTTTTGCCTCCAGCTAAAGCAGGAGGCAATGCAATCCAATGTTTTGAAATTAGCCAATCACTCTCCAACATAATAGCCTCCAGCTAAAACAGGAGGCCTTGCAATCCAATTTTTGAAATAAGCAACCACACATTTTATTCAACATATTGATTCTTATTTTGAAGGTTTATCCTAGAGATTATTTTTTAATGTGCTAACTTGAAATGGTTAATATTTTTTTGAAAAACTACTACCATAATTGCTGTGGCTAAAGCCATTTTTCACTTTCATTTCTTTTGCCTCCAGATAAAGCAGGAGGCCTTGCAATTCAATTTTTGAAATAAGCAACCACACATTTTATTCAACATATTGATTCTTATTTTGAAGGTTTCTCGCCTGCCCAAATTAGATGTGATTTTAAAAATTGCAAAAACCCATTCAACAAAAATAATGATTACCAAAATTCAAAACCAATTCACAGGGGCTATCATTAGGAATGTGGCTTTAGCCCATTCCCAAAATGATTTAAGGTAAAATCTGGCTTTAGCCAAAAATAACAGGCCACCAAAACATTGTAATGAACCAATCATTTATTCCTAACCAAAATCTAATCCTTAATGACTCTTTTAAAAAAATAATTGAATCAAAATAATTTGAAATGAAAATTTTAATTAAATTTGTTTGCCTATAATATCTGTTACCACGCTTTTATAAAAAATGACGATGGTAGAAAGTGAAAAATTATTATGAAAACATGCAACTTATGAAAAAACAAATTAAATCATCGACAATTAAAAGCTGAAGTAAATTAATTTCAGGTTCCTAATACAAGATCAATTAATTATCGCCAAAATAGGCGTCTAATACTTTTATGAAACTCCATATTAGATCCTGTTATCAAATCCCAATACAAAAAATATAAACCTTATTAAAAATTTATTCAACCATTAAAATACCCTATCATGTCATTTGTAAAAGTTTACATCCACTTTGTGTGGAGCACCAAAAACAGATTCCCACATTTAGATTCAAAAGAAACAAGATTGAAGGTGTGGCAACACATAAGAGAAAATGCAAGGCAAAAAGGAATCTATGTAGACCATGTTAACGGTTACTCTGATCATTGCCATTGCTTAGTTTCTTTGGGAATTGATCAGACCATTCAAAAGGTAATGCAAATGATTAAAGGTGAATCATCCTATTGGATCAACAAAAACAATTTGACATCTAATAAATTTGATTGGCAAGATGAATATTTTGCTGTCTCTGTATCTGAATCTGCTTTGGATCGGGTAAGGGAATATATAAAAAATCAGGATGAACATCATGGTATCAAAACTTTCCAGGAAGAATATGATGAATTCATCATGAAATTTGGATTTGAAAAATATAAAGGATGATTGATTTGGCTAAAGCCATTTTTCATTACATATCATTTGCCTCCAGCTAAAGCAGGAGGCAATGAAATCCAATTTTTGAAATTAGCAATCACACATTTTATTCAACATATTGACTCTTATTTTGAAGGTTTATCCTAGATATTATTTTTTAATGTGCTGAATTGGAATGCTTAATATGTATTTGACAAACTACTACTATTATTGCTGTGGCTAAAGCCATTTTTCACTTTCATTTCTTTTGCCTCCAGCTATAGCAGGAGGCAATGCAATCCAATGTTTTGAAATTAGCCAATCTCCCTCCAACATAATTGCCCCCAGCTATAACAG
>JAKQLF010000264.1 GCA_029567325.1 Bacteroidota bacterium
ACCAGCCACCAATAAGTGGGGCATTTTGGTTAAATCAACCATAAATACTTCATTAGTAATGGTTTTGCCAAAAACTACAGGCAATTCAAATTTTGATTCCATGAATTTTTTCGAAGCAATAACAGAATGCATAGAAACCACCTGAGGCTCATTATTTGGGACTTCAATACCAATAGTACCTTTACCCGGAATTGGAGCAATAATACGTATGCCAGTTGCTGCCAGACTCAGCATAATATCCGATTCAAGATTTCTGATTTTAGAAATACGAATACCTGATTTCGGTACAATTTCATAAAGAGTTATAGTAGGTCCAACAGTAGCTTTAATGCTTTCAATTTCAATACCAAAATTACGTAATGTACTGATAATCCTGTTTTTATTCGCAGTCTGTTCCTTCATGTCAATCTGCATATCATCATCGGAACCATAAACTTTGAGTAAATCTAACGTAGGTGGTACATAACTTGTCAAATCAAGCGTAGGATCATACTTTCCAAGCTTAGCCACACTGTAATTTGGGTCATCATTTACTTCTTCATCATACTCTTCAAGGGGATCACTTACCTCATCTTCTTTTATCGGATTGGTAACCTCAAAATCAATTGCATCATCATCGTCGGTATCCAATACCGGTTTTTGAAAGTTATCAGATTTTCCAAAATGATCTGTTTCTTTTACTGCATTTGCCACTATCCAGTCTTCAGGAACAATTTCAGTTCCGACAGCAACAAAAGGTTCATCATTGGCATTTTGGGCAAAATTTTTATCCTTTTTATTAAATATATTTTTCAAAAACGAGATTGTTCCACTCCATACTATGACCAGATAAACAATCAGAAGGGCTAACAATACAAGCAGAGAACCCGGACGACCAATAAAAGAATTCAGACCTTCGGTAGCGACATAAGTGCCATGCTTTCCTCCAAGATAGAAAAAAGAAGGCTGAATTTGAGGAAATATATCAGTAATGTATCCCAAAAATACGGAGGTCCAAATCAACCAGAAAAAAGAATGGAAAAACGCTTTCCAAACAGCCATAAATTTCACATTCATCAGTTTGAGAGCTACGACTGTGAGAAAAAAGAGTATGGCAAATGAAGAGACACCAAACCAATTATCAATAAAAATCTCTGACAAAAATGCGCCCATAACCGAAGTCCAGTTTTGAACTGTACCTCTTATTGACAGAGATTCACGAAAGTTTATATTATCAAATATGCTTTTGTCAGCTGC
>JAKQLF010000329.1 GCA_029567325.1 Bacteroidota bacterium
TATAAAAAAACATACAGGCGAAACCAAAAATATGACCCCTGATTTTTTATATGCTGTGACTATTGACTGTACTGAAAATTGGGAAAATCGAATTGACATCAAAACGGTAATTGAACGGATAAAAGCGATAAAAAACATAACTTGAAAACATACATTATAAAATATTTTTAGTAACATTTAGATGTTTAAAACTTTCCTAGTATTATCCCTAAATCTAAAAATATTTCTTTCGATTTCCCATCTCAATAAAATTCCTCATATTTGAGCTTTAATTTTGCAAAACCAACAGTATGGAGTTATTTAAAGCCAATTTTGTCCAATATTTACTTTTTTGTTTGTCCTTTTCATGGTTCACAAGTTGTAATGAAGGGCAGAAAATAGACTTGCAACCAAATACACATATTGCGCTCATAGGCAATAACTTATGCTCTAGAATGATGGAATATGACCACTTCGAGACAGAGCTATACATGCGATATCCTGAGCACAATCTATATATACGCAATATGTGTGACCCTGGCAATACAGCAGGTTTCCGCCCGCATCCGGGCAGATTTGATCCTTGGGCATTTCCTGGCGCACAGACGTATCATCCTGACAAACAATTGCCATCTCACAGTGAAGGACATTTTGCATCTCCTGATGAGTGGCTGACCAATCATAAGGCAGATATTGTTTTAGCATTTTTTGGGTACAATGAGTCCTTTTCTGGAGCTGATGGATTGGCCAATTTTAGTGAAGAACTCAGTGCCTTTATCGCCCATACCAAAGGTCAGATGTATAATGGAGTCGCCGCACCACAATTGGTGATGGTTTCTCCTATTGCTTTTCAGGATTTATCAGCGACTCGTGATCTGCCTGATGGCAAAGAAATCAATGCGAACTTAGAACTTTATACGTCAGCAATGCGAGCTGTATGTGATGAACAGAAAGTGCCTTTTGTCAATGTTTTTGATGAAACACTGTCTTGGTACAAAAGTGGTGAAGAACTAACCATAGATGGCTCACAACTCAATGATGTTGGTTATAAAAAGTTGGCTGTTTTATTGTCTGACAAAATATTTGGTACACAAAAAATAAGTGCTTCCGTAGATAAACAAAAAGTAGCCGATGCTGTGAAAGAGAAAAACTGGATGTGGCACAATGATATCAAAATACCTAATGGTGTGCATGTGTATGGACGTCGATTTGAGCCATTCGGACCAGACAATTATCCTGCGGAATTGGAAAAAATAAGACAAATGACGGCCATTCGAGATACTGCCATCTGGAAAGCTGCCACCAATCAACCGTATGATATTGCTCAAGCTGATCAAAGGACTAAAAAATTGCCCGAAGTACAAACCAATTACACTTCAGGTGAAGGCAAATATCTGTATGGTGATGACGCTTTGGCTACCATGAAAATGGCACCTGGATTTAAAGTAGAAATGTTTGCTTCGGAAAAAGAATTTCCTGATCTAGCCAATCCTGTACAAATTGCTTTTGACAACAAAGGCAGGCTTTGGGTAGCTACGATGCCATCTTATCCACATTACAAACCTGGAGACAGCCGGCCTAATGACAAACTTATTATTCTGGAAGATACAG
>JAKQLF010000331.1 GCA_029567325.1 Bacteroidota bacterium
ATTGGGCTTCAGGTGGAATTGTTGCGTTTTTATTATTTCTGAGTCACATGTTTATACCTTTTACGATGCCATATTTGCGAAAAAATATCTGGTTTATGGCATTTTTTATACCTGCCATTTTCAGTTTTACATTTGAAACCCATCTAGAAGGTCAACTTCCTATCTTTGTGTATGGATTTTTTGTTGCTTGGTTTTGGTGGTTAGCATGGAGAGAAAGGCAGGCTTTAGGAACTTAATAGCATCACAACAGTTATTAATATTTTACTTAAGTATTTATTATAAAATATATCATGAAAATCAGCATTGCACAACTCAATTATCATATAGGCAATTTCGAAGGTAACACTGCCAAGATGATAGAAGCTATTAAAGCAGCCAAAAATGTAGGTACAGACATCATTTGTTTCAGTGAATTAGCAACATGTGGATATCCACCTAGAGATTTTTTGGAGTTTGATGATTTTATCAGACTTTCAGATGAGAGCATTCAGACCTTGTGTACACACGCACATGATATCGCCATCGTTGTAGGCGCACCATCTAGAAATCCAGAAGCTAAAGGAAAAAGCTTATTTAACTCAGTATATTTTCTTGCCAATGGTCGAATTGAATTTGTGCAACACAAAACTTTGCTACCAACGTATGACGTTTTTGACGAATACAGATATTTTGAGCCAGCTAAGGAATGGAATATTCTAATGTATAAAGGTAAAAAAATAGCACTTACGGTGTGTGAAGACATTTGGGATGTCGGTACTGATGATCCACTTTATACGGTTATTCCCATGGATGAAATGATGAAGTACAGTCCTGATTTTATGATTAATGTGTCCGCATCACCATTCAACTATAATCATGCTGCTAGTCGTATTGCAGTTGTCAAGGCAAATGTGGAGCGATATGGAGTTTCCATGTTCTATGTCAATCATTGTGGCGCTCAGACAGAATTGATTTTTGATGGTGGGTCTATCGTAATGTCCAAAAATGGTGCACTTCATGACGAATTACCATATTTTGAAGAG
>JAKQLF010000352.1 GCA_029567325.1 Bacteroidota bacterium
AAAGGAGATTCTTCAGCAAAAGCAACACAGTCTTCTACTAAATTTTTTACTCTTTCGTCAATCACATCAATCTCTGCATCGGTCGCATATTTTTGATCTTTTATCACATCTAAAACTTGGGTGATTGGATCGATTTTTTTGTATTCTTCTACTTCATCTTTTGTACGGTACAATTGAGCATCAGACATAGAGTGTCCTCTGTAACGGTAGGTTTTCATTTCTAAAAATGTTGGGCCATCTCCGCGACGAGCTCTTTCAATAGCTTCGTGCATTGCTTCCGCTACTTTTACGGGATTCATTCCGTCTACTGGACCACAAGGCATTTCATATCCTAATCCTAATTTCCAAATATCGGTGTGGTTAGCTGTTCTTTCAACAGATGTTCCCATGGCATAACCATTGTTTTCAACAATGAAAACAACTGGAAGTTTCCATAACATTGCCATATTGAATGCTTCATGCAAAGAACCTTGACGAGCAGCTCCATCTCCAAAATAAGTTAATGTAACACCATCTCTCCCAAAATATTGATCTGCAAAGGCAATTCCAGCACCTACAGGGATTTGTGCCCCAACAATTCCGTGACCACCATAAAAACCGTGTTCTTTGGAGAAAATATGCATAGAACCACCCATTCCTTTAGATGTTCCTGTTGCTTTACCCAAAAGTTCTGCCATTACTTTTCTTGGGTCAACTCCCATTCCTATTGGTTGTACGTGGTTTCTGTATGCTGTAATCATTTTGTCTTTACTCAAATCCATAGCATGCAAGGCACCTGCTAAAACGGCTTCTTGCCCATTATATAAGTGAAGAAATCCTCTAATTTTTTGTTGTATGTAAAGAGCGGCTAGTTTGTCTTCAAATTTTCTCCAAAGTAGCATATTCTCATACCACTTTAAATAAACTTCTTTTGTAACTTCTTTCATTTGGCTAATTTTATTTTGCTATATTGTTTTAGAGCATGTAGCTTGAAATCTCGTAATACAATAAAACAGTATAATAATGAATTGTTTTATTTTTTT
>JAKQLF010000361.1 GCA_029567325.1 Bacteroidota bacterium
AAGGCTGTGCATTAGAGATCATGTACCATCTTGTGGCATCCGCGCCATACTCTGCAATCGTCTCAAAAGGATCGATGACATTGCCTAGTCTTTTGGACATTTTGACCCCGTTTTTATCCAAAACAAGACCATTGGAAACGACATTTTTATATGCAACTTTGCCAAAAACCATACTTGCGATGGCGTGTAAGGTAAAAAACCAACCACGCGTCTGATCTACTCCCTCTGCAATAAAATCTGCTGGAAATGTCACGCCTTTATCTATAAAATCCCTGTTTTGCATCGGATAATGCCATTGTGCATAAGGCATCGCACCCGAGTCAAACCAAACATCTATCAGGTCAAGTTCACGTTTCATCGCTACTCCACTATCAGACACCAAGATGACTTCATCTATATAAGGACGGTGCAAATCTTTAGGAACGGACTGGTTTAGACCCAATTTCTGATTGGCCAAAATTATTTCCTTACCTAAATCTTCTATGGATGTGATACATTTTTCTTCTAAAGCATCATCTGTTCGCCAAATAGGCAAAGGAATACCCCAATATCTAGATCTAGAAAGATTCCAATCATTGAGATTTTCTAGCCAATTGCCAAAACGTTTTTCGCCTGTATGTGCAGGTTTCCAATTGATGGTTTTGTTAAGTTCGATCATCTTGTCCTTCATGGCTGTAGAACGAATAAACCAACTATCTAGTGGATAGTACAAAACAGGTTTATCGGTCCTCCAACAATGCGGATAATTGTGGACATATTTCTCGACCTTAAAAGCTTTGTTTTCTTCTTTCAGTTTGATGGCAATCTCAACATCTACCGATCTTTCAGGAGCTTCACCATCCGCATAATATTCATTTTTGACGTATTTACCGCCTATTTCGGCTAGATCAGCCCTGAATTTACCACGTAAATCTACCAAAGGAACGGCATTTCCATTTTCATCCAAAACTAATAATGGTGGTACTTCGGGGCTAGCTTCCTTGGCTACCTTAGCATCATCTGCTCCGAAAGTAGGTGCAGTGTGAACTACACCTGTACCATCTTCTGTAGTGACGAAATTTCCAGTAATGACTCTGAATGCATTTTCTGGATTTTGGTAAGGCAATGCATATGGTAACAATTGCTCATAACGGATGCCCACTAAGTCAGATCCTATAAAATCTTTGACAATGAGATAAGGTATTTTTTTGTCTGAAGATTGAAATGATGCCAACTGATCCTCAGATTCTACCGCAAAAAACTTACCTGCAAATTGTTTTTCGATCAATGCTTTTGCAAGGATGACATTGACTGGTTCAAAAGTGTATTGATTGTAAGTTTTGACCAATGCATACGTGATTTTTGGTCCTACAGTCAGCGCTGTATTGGATGGTAAAGTCCAAGGTGTAGTCGTCCAAGCTAAGATGTGAATATCTCCAAGTCCTTG
>JAKQLF010000371.1 GCA_029567325.1 Bacteroidota bacterium
TGGCAATCCCTTGCAATAAGCAGGGACACGTGGGCAATAAGGCAATCCCTTGCAGTAAGCAGGGACACGTTGGCAATGAGCTTCCAAAGGATTTCATTTACTTCAATTTTGTAACCACGTGGCTCACTTCACTTGGCTCGCTGCTCGTAGCTCGTGGCTCGTGGCTGGTTGCTCGCTACCAAATCACGAATATTGTTTTTCTGTACAAGTCAAGGTTCACAGCGATAGCCACAAATTCACGAAAAATTCCATTTAAAAAAAACATGATAGCTGAAAACTGATAACAGAAAGCTAACAGCTGAAAACTATGACCAGGTTATATTAAAAATCCACAGTAAAAACGTTCTCAAATTAAGATCATCACATAAGTTAAAATCAATGATCTATCTTTGACATTACGTTCAATCAATAAATTATTATTTTGAAAAGATTCTTGCTTGGTTTTATTGGTCTATGCTTTTTAAATACGCTTGCAGTTGGCCAAATTTATTCTACCAATTCGGGGACCCTACGTTTTGTGTCTGAGGCGCCGCTTGAATTGATCAAAGCTGAAAGTAAAGACTTGCAAGGTGCCTTAAACGTAGAGAAAAAAACCTTTGCTTTCAAAGTGATGATCAAATCTTTCAAGGGATTCAATAGTCCTTTGCAACAAGAACATTTTTATGAAAATTACCTGGAGGCACAAACGTTTCCGCAAGCGGTGTTTACTGGAAAAGTATTGGAGTCAATTAAAGACGGAAATGAGCAATATCGTGCAAAGGGGGACTTGACCATTCATGGTGTAACAAAGGAAGTCATCATTGATGTAAATTTAAAGGTGGCTGGAAAAACCGTAGATTTTCAAGCAGATTTTA
Source organism: Bacteroidota bacterium (assembly GCA_029567325.1). Classification (GTDB taxonomy): domain Bacteria; phylum Bacteroidota; class Bacteroidia; order Chitinophagales; family Saprospiraceae; genus JADKBO01. The sequence goes on from JAKQLF010000371.1 coordinate 855, forward strand.
CGGTTGCCCTGCAGGATTACAACATTGAATTGCCCAGAATCGTATATCAAAAGATTGCCGAAGTCATCGACGTGACCGTACAAGGCCAGTTACAATTGCGTCCATGAAAGCGCGGTTTTGGATATACTTTTTCGTGCTATATGCGCATTGTGTTTTTGGTCAAATGCCAGTTTGGAAATCTATAGATACAGAAATTACAAAAAACTTCAGCGCTTTTGAGATAGATAGCCTTGGTTTTCTATGGGCCCTTGCAGACGATGGGCTTTATAAATACGATGGTTATCAATTGAGTTTGGTCTTGCCTAGCGCAGAGCCTGAAATTTCCTTTTCAGCAATAGATCAATCCGCCAAAAACGAAATCATCATTGGCACAAGCAATGGATCACTCATTTTCTTCAATCCATACAATGGTAAATATGAAAGTAAGCAATGGATAAAGGAGGAGATCACCTTTATAGATTGTCCTTATCCAGACTCCAGATGTTTGGTTGTGAGTTATGGAAATGGATGTCGGGTTCTCAAAGGAAATTTTGACCAATGGACAAGTGCAGATAGTTTGTTGATCAGCGATGAAGTGTATTCTGGCGCTTTCATCCAAAACGAACTTTGGCTAGCCACAGATCAAGGAATTCAACAATTTACATTTCTGAAAAATGGTTTGCAAACTCAGGTTTTGGATGAAAGCAGCGGTTTGGCTGATATCATCACCACCAACATTGAGGTAAACGGGCAAAATCTTTGGATTTCAAATTTTGATTCTGGTGTCGAAGAAGTTTCAAAAAATCGAACCTTGAAGTTTTTTTCACTGCCAAATTCAGCCAAAATACATCAAATAAAATATTGGAAAAATAAACTTTTTGTGGCCACTGAAGAAGGTCTTTTGACTTTGGAAAATGATCAATGGAGCAAGATTTATCCTGAAGTGGGCAATGAAAAAGTACAGGCATTTGAAATTGATCAAAAAAGCAATTTATGGTTGATTGGTAAAAATGGCAAATTGTTTGGAGCATCATTGCTTTTCGAAAAAATGGAAACGCAATTCTCACAGATTCAAGCATTACATCGCTTCAATAATCAGTTGTATGTAGGCACCAAAGATGGACTCTATAGAAGGGAAGGAACGTTGTGGCAAAAAATTTTGGCAACCAACATTACTGCCATTCAAAGCATCCATGACGATTTATTGTGGGTTGGCACTTATACAGAAGGTTTTTTAATTTTGAATACTGCAGAAAAGGTAGTTCACCAAGCAAAATCATGGTTTGGTTTCGAAAATCAATCCGTTTTTAGCCTATTTGTAGAGCCAGATAAAACATTGATTTCTTCTTTGTCTGGCCTATCAGTTTTCAATTATTTTAAAAAAAGTAATGGGGAGTTGTTGGTTGAATCAGCCGCTAAATTACCCGGACTCACGGATGAAAATTATATTTATCAAACCGTCAAACATCAAGATACTTATTATTTTGCCACAGATAAAAAAGGCCTGAGAATCGTCAGCAATGGCCAAATGAAAACTGTCGACACTTTGCAAAATGGTGAAAAAATCGGCTCTGTTTATAGCATGGAGATTGATAAAAAAGGCCAATTATGGTTTGCGACTTCAAGAGGAACTTTGGCACATCTACTGAGTGGGAAAGCCATTAAACGAGAAGGAATAAAAAATGGGGGTGATTATTATTCTTCCATCGTTGGCGTCGAAGGTGGAGATTTATTGATGATTCGATCAAATTCCATAGACAGGCTCAACACCTCAACCAATGCTCTGCAATATTTCAATGAAGAAATTAATTTGAAATCAGAAATCCCTTTCCTCAATACGTACACGAAAGAGGGTAGTAAGGTCACTTTTGTTCATGACAATCAACTATTGACTTTTAAAAGTGCAGAAAATCAAAAATACCATCCAAATATACTCATAGATGGGGTAGAGGTAAACCTTACCAAAGCCGCTGGTAGAACACGATTCAACCAAGATGAAAACAATATTTTATTCCATTTTACGGCTTCCTGGCTTTTGGATGTAGACAAAATTTCTTATGCTTATCAATTGGTAGGTTTGGATCAGCAATGGCGAAAAACAGGAGATAGATCGGTTTCTTATCCCAGACTCAGACCAGGAACCTATACTTTTAAAGTCCGAGCTTCTGCCAATGGGGAATTTACTGGAGCTGAACCAACTGCAACTTTTGTTTTTGTCATTGAAAGATATTTTTATCGCTCCATTTGGTTTTATACCATCTTGTTTTGTCTGGCTATTTCTTTGATTTTTCTTTATTGGAATAATAGGAAGAAAAGTCAATTTCAAAAAAGTGAAATAGATAGAAAACACGTAGAATCACAGTTGGAAAATCTCAAAAGTCAGTTAAATCCTCATTTCCTATTCAACTCATTCAATACTTTGGTCGGTCTGATTGAAGAAGATAATAAAGATAGAAGTTTATCTTTCGTGGAAAATTTAACGGACTTTTATCGACTTGTTTTGGAACATGGGAAAAGCAAGTTGGTCAATTTTGATGATGAATTAAAATTGGTACAACTTTACATCAATTTGCTCAATGAACGGTTTGAAGATAGTATAGTCCTTGTTGTAAAAGATACTTGTTCTGATTGTAAAATTCCTCCACTTGTGCTACAAATTTTGGCGGAAAACGCTGTAAAACACAATGAATTCAACGGACAAAATATTTTGACCATAGAGATTTATCGATCTGGGAATTGGATTTGTGTAAGTAACAATAGACGCCCAAAACAATATCCTGTTGCTTCGTCAAAAAGTGGTCTGGAAAACATCATGCAAAGGTATCGGCTGATCAGTAATCAGGAAATAGTGATTGAGGCTATGGAATTGGAGTTTATTGTCAAACTACCTATTATTTACAAAGAAAGTGAACATTGAGGTTGTTTTTGATAAGATTGAGTCAATGTTTTGACGGTTTCGAGTAGAATTTGTTTGGACAAACAAGATGAATAAAATATTAAACAATAAATTGAGCAACTTTAAAACAGGCGAATTAAAATGAAGGCACTCATACTGGAAGATGAAATTATTGCAAGTAATCGTTTGCAAAGATTGCTTTCCGAGATAAATCCTGATATAGAAATTGTGGCAACTTTTACCAGCATACAAGAAACTGCAAATTATCTGTTTTCTACTGCAGTACAGCCCGACATTTTGTTTTTAGATATCCATGTTTTAGATGGTAATAGCATGGAATTATTCAAACTTTTGGACATCACTTCCAAAGTTATTTTTACTACTGCCTATGACGAATATGCCGTTGAAGCATTCAGGAAAAATGCCACCGATTATTTGCTTAAACCCATCAAAAAAGACCAGTTGACTGACGCTATTTCAAAGGCCAAACCAACCAACACCGCCCGAATACCGGCATTGCCTGAGGAACAATATAAATCAAGATTTTTGATCAGGTTTGGAAATAAGATAAAAAGCATCAAAACAGAAGAGATCGCTTATATTTTTTCTAAAGATAAAATTGGTTTTTTCTTCACCAAAGACGGCCAGAAAATAGCATCAGATTATAAATTGCAAGACTTGGAAGAAATGTTGGATCCTCAAAAGTTTTTCAGACTCAACAGACAATTTATCAGTCATCTTGATAGCATTGATAAAATCAAAACGCACAATGCTTCCAGACTGCTGATCACACTGAAACCAGCCATTGAGGAAGAAGTCATCATCAGTACAGAACGTACGCGAGCTTTTAAAAAATGGATGGATGGTGAAGTCGATTCACATTAATTTTCGTCATCAATTCAACTTTTTTTGACCAATACGCATTAAAAAGAAGTATAATACTTAGGTTTGCAAATAAATATCGATACCAATTATCATACGATGATCAAATTATTGAATGCTTTATGCCTGCTGATGATCTTATTTTCTACTGCTTGCAATGAAGAAGCTCCTTTGATTGAAGCTCCTCAAGTTTATTGCAGGATCCAAAAGTTTGCAGATAATAGGTTTTTTTATGACCTAAACGGATTTGTAAATTCCTTTAGCAAATTCAATAGTGACAGAGCGAATTTTATCTACACCGATGGTAAACTCACAGAAATTGACTTGGGCATTTATGGTAACGAAAAATTCTTTTACAATGGTGATACACTGACAAGAATAGAAGTAGTCGACAGATACCGAGAACCAATTTATATTGATGTAACGGTCAATGAACTCAATCAAATTGTGAAAATGAGAGGCCTTGGTGCCTTGGATTATTTGACCAATAAGCCATATACTACCACCATCACTTACCATCCAAATGGTGGAGTTGCTGATGTCATTACCTTCAACGAAGTGGATAGTATTTACACTTATATAAAATATGATCAATATGATTTAAAAGACAATCCTATTGAGTATTTACCTGGTTGGCCAATCAATGTTTTGAATGACAACAGCCAATACATATTCTTCAAGTTTCCATTTAAAGGTGAAGCTGGTAGCCCTACTAGAATCTCCACTTTGACAGATACTCTTACGGTCATCAATACTTTGGCAGATACGAATGCTTTCTGGGTGAACCAAAAATACGATTACGAATACGCCGGTGCCGGTTTCCAAGTCTCCTGTATAGATTCTGCTAGTAAACGCACAATTTATGAATGTAGATACGAAGATTGTCCTAAGTAAAATTGTGGTGCTGGTTTGAGTTTCATCTGATTTTTTATCTTAAATGGTACTAAAGTAATTTTAAATATTCCCCCAAGTGTATAGTTCAATGAATGATATCTCACCATCCGAATCTGGTTTAAAAAAAAAAATACCAATATTTCCTCATTATTCACTTTTCACCATTCACTAGATTCACATCTCACATCTTACATCTTTTTTCTCCTGAATATATATTTTCAAAATGATCTGCATTTCATTTCAGATTGCTTTTTAATGGTTTCAGTTTAATCCACCTTCGTATTTTGAAATGTGAGCTGTTTTTACCCCTACATTTGAATTATGAAAAGAGTAATCATCATAACAGCTATTTTGCTTGTAGGTATATTTAATGCCTGCGTACACGATCCGAGTTTTGTAGATGTTGATCCTGATCCTACGGATACCACCAAAACGGACACCATGCCAACGGATACCATGAGCACAGACACAACCGGAAATAATGCTGGTTGCGACACCTCTATTGTTTATTTCAATAAAGACATTTTGCCAATTTTTATGGGGAATTGTGCCATCAGCGGTTGCCATGATGTCATCACCAAAGAACATGGAGTAGCGTTTGTAAATTATGAGATGATCACCAGCTCCGACCATATTGTGCCATTTAATTTAGACAAATCGGAGGTGTATGAGAAGATCACCGAAGACGATGCCAAAGAAGTGATGCCGCCTACAGGACGCATGAGCGCAGATAAAATAAATTTGATCAGGCGCTGGATATTACAAGGCGCTCCCAATAACTTTTGTGAGCCAAATGCTGGTGGGTGCGATACCACGAAGGTGACTTACAGCGGATTTGTCAGCAAGGTCTTGACGACTAGTTGCAACGGCTGTCACAACTCTGTAACCAAAAGTGGAGGCATTTCTTTAGATAATTATGCGGGTGTGAAAAGAATAGTAGATGCAAAGAGGCTTTATGGAGCAATGGCCAGACTGTCTGGTTTTGTACCAATGCCTCAAGGCCAAAATAAACTTGATGATTGTACCATCAAAAAAATAAAAACTTGGATCGATGAAGGTGCTCAAAATAATTAATTTGATTTGCTTGGGATTGTTTGCTGGTTGTTACTATGACAATGAAGAGGATTTGTATCCGGCCAATGAATGTAATACTGCTTCGGTGAGTTACCAATCAGATATTGCTCCAATTATTCAAGCCAATTGTCTTTCATGTCATGCACTTGGTTCGACTGTTACTTCTGTCAACCTACAAGGTCATGCCAAGTTTTCTGAAAGGGCAAAAAATGGCAGTATTTCTGGTGTGATCAACCACAAACCTGGCTTCTCTCCTATGCCACAAGGTGGTGCAAAGCTTTCAAATTGTAATATTCAAAAAATAGAAGCATGGATCGCTTCGGGTTCTCCCAATAATTAAATAAAAAAGCTCATGCGTAAGAAGTCATTCCTGGTCATTTCTATTTTACTACTCATTTTACTTTTCATAGGATACAATATGTATAATAAGGAAGTCGACAAAGTAGCCGATCTCAAAACAGACCAAAAGGTAGAGGCAAAAACCTTACTAACTGAATTTGAAAGCGATGAATTGGCGGCCAATAAATTGTACTTGGATAAAACCATTGAAGTAAGTGGTATGGTTACAAAAGTCGAAGAAAACGAAGGCATCACCTCTGTGTATTTAGCAAGTGAAGAGGGTTTATCTGCTGTAATTTGCCAAATGGAAGAAGCAGTGAATGTCGCGGTGGGCTCGGAGATTGTCGTTAAGGGTGTTTGTTCAGGTTATTTGATGGACGTAATTATGGTCCGTTGTATTATTTTATAAATTATTTTGTAGTAAGACCCGCATTGCTTTCAATTTCTATAAATGAAATGATTTGTGTTTTCCAGGTTTTACGATTTTAAACTTAAATTTTTATGATGATGATTATTAAAAAAATGATTTTTATTTTGCTGGTTTTAGTGTCTGGTAATCAATTGGTTGCTCAAAAATATTTTACCAAAAAAGGTGAAGTTTCTTTCTTTAGTCATGCACCAATGGAGGACATCAAAGCGGTGAGTAATACAGGTTCTTCGGTGCTGGATGCAGCAAATGGAAAATTACAATGGGCTGTTTTGATCAAATCTTTTGCATTTACAAAAGCATTGATGCAGGAACATTTCAATGAAAATTACATGGAAAGCACACAATTTCCAAAAGCGAAATTCACAGGAACCATTGACAATATGACTGCTATTGACTTGAAAAAGGATGGTGAATACAATGCGCAGGTTTCTGGTGTTTTGGAAATTCACGGTAAAGAAAAAAAGATAGCAACCAATGCAAAGTTTTTAGTTGCTAAAGGGAAGATTATTGCGACAAGTGTATTCAAAGTGTATCTGGCTGATTATGGCATTGAGATTCCATCAGTCGTCAAAGATAAAATTGCCAAAGAAGTAGAAATTTCCATAAAATCAAATTATGAATTACTGGATAAAATGTAGTCGGTTTTTCTGCCTTTCCATTCTAATGATGGGCAGTATCATTTCGGTGTCGGCACAAGAGGAAGATGATTTGTTGTCTTTGTTGGGTGACACTGAGCCAGAAACAGAATTGGTGTATGCTACTTTCAAAACGAGTAGAATCATCAACTTGCAATCTATTGAAAATACTGCAGCCGGTGTTCTTGATTTCAAAATCGCGCATCGATTTGGGGTTCTCAATGGTGGTTTTTACGATCTTTTTGGTTTGGATCAGGCTTCTATGCGTATTGGAGTAGATTACGGTCTCACCCGATGGTTGACCATTGGTCTTGGCCGAAGCAGTTTTGAGAAAACATACGATGGTTTCACCAAAATAAAACTTTTGCGCCAGAGCACTGGTAAGAAAAAGATGCCTCTTTCATTATCCTTATTTGCGGGATCTGCCATCAAAACGGTGGCTTTCTCAGAACCAGAACGCGACAATTATTTTTCTTCCAGAATGTATTACACCTATCAAGGAATTCTAGCTAGAAAATTTTCTGAGGGATTTAGCCTTCAATTATCACCAACTGTTGTGCATAGGAATTTGGTAAAAACCAAAGCGGAGAAAAATGATGTTTATGCCCTGGGAATGGGTGGCCGTCTGAAACTTTCCAAAAGAACTTCCATCAATGCGGAGTACATTTATCTAGCTCCCAATCAAGTTGCACCAGATATTAAAAATTCTTTTTCTATTGGTTTCGACATTGAAACTGGTGGGCATGTTTTTCAGCTGCATTTTACCAACAGCACATCTATGATCGAAAAAGGTTTTGTCAGTGAATCGGTTGGGAATTGGTTGGATGGTGATGTTCATTTTGGATTTAATGTGAGTAGGGTTTTTACATTGAAGAAGAAATAGTTTGAGTGAATAAGATGTGATATGAAAGCAATCAGCTGTCAGCTTTCAGCAATCAGCAATTATGAGGTTTGATGATTATTTGTAGGTGGATTTTAAAAGATTAAAGGCATAATCGTTAATCCCAAATTGGAACAGTCATCAGTAGTAGACAGAGAGTGAAGTCTAGCCACTAAATTCCTTTTTCTCATTTCCTTAAAACTGACAACTCAAAGCTCGCAGCTCGCAGCTCGCGGCTTTCCAATTTCCGTCCTCCGATTTCTGTAAAGCCGACCGCTGAAAACTGATAGCTTGACGACTTCCGATTTTTTCAGATGTCTAAGTAAGATGATGCATGCTCGTCCACACTTAAAACATGACGTACCTGACGGCACGATAACTTTCACGTTTTTGATTTGGTTACCCACATATTGTCCCATAGGGGACAGAAAGATAACTAATGTCGAAATTTCCAATTTTCTCCAATGTCCTTCAAATTCCGATAGCTATCGGAACCGATTTCCCACTTCCGTAAAGCTGACAGCTGACAGCTGAAAACTGAAAACTGGAAGCTCAAAGCTCGTGGCCTGAGGTTAGGACACATCTTTTTTTCTAAATATGTTGTACCCTATCATTATGCCATCAAATTTATCCAAACCCTCTATTATTGTTTTATTTCCAGGAGGCCTTTTGACGTTATAAAACTCTTTCCAACCAGCTAGTCTTGCGATTATCCACGTAGCCCATGCTAGTTTTTGTTTAGGATAAGGATTTTGTTGCTTTTGCGTACTTCCTTCCATTTGTTCATTTAGTTCTTCTAAGCATTCTATTTCCTGGGCATTAAACACATCTTCCACTTTATCGTCTCCC
>JAKQLF010000374.1 GCA_029567325.1 Bacteroidota bacterium
GTGATTTGATCTTTCTTGGACCCAATTTGCCACATTATGGTTTTACAGATAGACTTTCGGGTAGCAATTCAGAAGTAGTGGTCCAGATGCGGGAAGATTTTATGGGTACAGGTTTTCTGAAATTGCCTGAAATGCAATTGATCGTGCAGCTTTTTGAAAGATCAAAATCAGGACTTTCTTTTTATGGAAATACAAAAGATGAAGTTGGTTCCAGACTTATGAGTTTGTTTTATATGGATCAATTCGAAAAGCTAACTGAATTTCTCAAAATCTTACAGATCTTAGCAACGTCCAAAGAATATAATATTCTCAATGCATCGGGAATCGCACTTGTGGTCCAAAATCAAGATACCAATAGAATAGATTCAGTATATAAATACGTACGTAATAATTTTACAGAACCAATACAACTAGAAGATATCTCTGCCCATGTCAATATGACGGTGCCATCTTTTTGTAGGTATTTCAAAAAAGTAACTGGCAAAACATTCACAGAATTTGTAAACGAGTTCAGGATAGTTCATGCTTGTAAATTGCTGACAGAAGAGCAGCTTTCTATTGCAGAAGTATGTTTTGATAGTGGCTTTAATAATTTTTCACACTTCAATAAACTCTTCAAGGCTAAAACGGGCAAAAGTCCAAATGCCTTTAGAAAAGAAGTTGAAAAAGTAGTGTATGATGAATTTTATGTAGGGTAAATCCGTTTTTCAGGCACTTCTACCCAATATAATCGGAAAATAAGCGCTGCGATTATCACCAAACCACCGGCTATTGCCCAAAGTCCTGGTCGCTCTCCATACCCTATAAATACCCATAAAGGATTGAGAATGGGTTCCATCATGGCAATTAATGAGCTTTCTATAGCGGCAAGTTGTTTCTGCCCATACATAAAAAATGCATATCCAAGGCCTATCTGCCCAAATCCAAGGAGCATTAAATAATTATTTTCTTCAAAACTGGGAAAAGGACTAGACACAAACCACGGAAGCGTTATGAGACATACTAAGATATTTCCCCAGAATACAGTGCCTGGAATGAATTCAGATTTATTGAGCTTTTGAGTCACCAAAAGACCTGCCAAAAACAATCCACTCGCCAAAGCTATCCATATGCCAAGCCAACTCTCAGGTTTTGAAAACTGGTCTACAAAAAAGAGACATAAACCGACCATAGAGATAACAACAGTGACTAAATTGATTGGTTTGAGTTTCGTGCGTGCTAAGTACGGTTCAAAAATCATCACAAAAACGGGAGCTGTGTATTGTAGAAATATAGCATTTGTAGCTGTGGTGAGTTTTGTTGCCAGCACAAAAGAAACTACAAGTGGAACATAAAATAAAACACTAATGAACGAAAGCTTATTAAATCGAAATAATGACTTTCTGAATAGTATCAAAAATATGATGGCAGCATAAAATCCCCGATAAAATAGAATGGTAAATGCATCCTGTGGCAATAACTTGATGAAAAGTCCACCTGTACTCCAGAAAATTGCACCTATTATGGTAGCTAGAATAGCATTCCGCCTTGTAGCGTCCATCAGATCACACCACTGAATTGCTTCAAGAATCGAGTGTCATTCTCAAAAAGCTGTCTGATGTCTGTAATATTAAATTGAAGCATAGCTTGTCGCTCTATACCCATACCAAAAGCAAAACCACTATACTCATTTGGGTCAATACCACAATTGATGAGTACATTAGGATCTACCATACCACAACCTAAGAT
>JAKQLF010000376.1 GCA_029567325.1 Bacteroidota bacterium
ACAGGGTTCTAGATTGGAACCAATTTATATCTGAACTTAAATCAATATACCAGATGCTGCGTGGGGGCATATCCCCCGCCTTGGCTAATTACTAGAGAGATATTAAACCAATTAAATTATCTTTGTTTCTTGAGAGAAACCATTCTTTGAAATGTCAACAAAAACCATATCACCGTTGAACATCAGTATTGATGACATAACTTTCGTTTCTGGTTTGACTTGTTCCCTGACTATTGAAAGTTGATATAAGTCTTGCAGTGATAAATTTAGTCCGATTTCTCTAATTCCAAATTGGGTTTTATCTGCTTCTTCTATTTTTGATGTTAATAAATTTGTTTTTAGACTCTCAGGAACATTTGGATGGGTATGTCCTAGCACGAATACATCACAATCAGGATTATCTGTTGCTTGGGACAATGCGGTGCCTGTCAATTGAGGGTCAAAACTAACTGAAGTTTGTGAAAGTTGTTTGAAATCTGTATAAAGAAATCTGAGTTGGGTTAAATTGATTGTTTGGCCGTTTTGTTTACCAAAAATACAAAATGGAAATTCTACACACATATCAGGGTCATCCATTATTTCTTTCAAATCTTTTAATTGAGATTCAACCTCTGGAGCAATACTAATTTCCAAATTTGATTTGGGGAGACCTTCTGGAGGAACTGGAATGTTGGAGACACTATCAAAAGAATTTAATTGTTGGGTTTGACTAATTCTGTCTACTAGAGGTTGAAGACCGCTTTTGTTGACTAAAGATAAAGTTGTTTCTTGAGTTGAATTTATGCTCATATTTTGTTTGTGGACCATGGCGGAGTCGAACCGCCCTTTCCGCAATGCGAATGCGGTGCTCTGCCAGATAAGCTAATGGCCCAGAAGATTTTTAAGTTCAGTGACTATTTTATCAGTGACACTGGCGATTACCAACTTTTCTTCAGGGGTAAATGGTTGGAGAACATAATCTTCAATTGGGATTTGATTAGTTGGTTTGCCGATGCCAACTCGAAAGCGCCAAAAAGATTGGGTACCTAATTGTTCAATAATTGATTTAATACCGTTGTGGCCAGCAGGACCTCGATCAAATT
>JAKQLF010000007.1 GCA_029567325.1 Bacteroidota bacterium
CCTCACTAATGATGACATCCATACCTCCGATCACTTGCTTTCCTTCAATTTCTGATCGGTTACCTTTTACTAATGTGCTGTCTACCAAACTTTCACAGTATTTCAGTTTAATTTTTGCTTTATCTCCTTTGCTAATCGTCAATATAGGATAGGCATTTGTCAAATGTCCTTGATCAACTAAAAAGGTTACTTTAGAGCGAGCTGGGATTAAACATGATTCACCTTTGAGAAAGTTACCTTTCAGCGGAACACTACTTCTTCTTATTGTAGAAAATGATTGATTATATTCTTCCATAAAGGGTATCGTCCTCGGTACTAAAATTCTGTCTGGACCTTGGCCATAAGCTGAAATAGCTTTCAGAGGAATACCACGATTACCAAGCTTTACATTGGAAAAGGACTTGTTCAATGGAGTGGTTTTCCAACCGAAATCATGTTTGCTAGCATCAAATAATTCGCCTGGCCCTACAACATAATATGTGTTTAAGTTTACTCGAATGGGTGAATAGGATTGGTCAATTTTGACCTTGTAAGTTGAATCTGTAGTGAGCAATTTTTCATCACTCAAATCTTGGATAATCAAACCTGTCTTAGTGGTCATTTGAAAAACTGGTCTATCTTGACCAAAATTCCAAACCACAACTCTTAAGAAATTCAGACCATCTTTCAAATGTTTGGCAATATCATAGGTGTCATATCTCCAATTGTTGAGTTCACCTCTGGCAGGGCCATTGCCAACATAAGTGCCATTGATGTACAATTTGTATCTATTATCTGCAGAAATTGCTATTGGATATGTGCTAGGAATTTTTGTTAAGTTAAAATCTTTGCCGAATTGGAGCACAGTGTATTCATCACCCTTTAATGCTCCATGACTGACCCAGGAAGCTTCCCATATATGATTGATGATGTCAATTTTATGCTGGCAGAATAATGTTTCATTAATGTGTACAAGGATAATAACAAGAACACCTATTGTAGTGTAAAATCTCTTCATAATGTCTGTATTGAATTTCATTTTTCCAAAAATCATCAAGTGGCATTCTAAAAGTATAAATAAATCATACAACTTTATATCTTTGAAATTATTGACTATGAAATTTTAACCATTCATGCACAAAATGCACTACAAAATGACCAAATTTTCAAAAATAATCCTCGCTGTTCTTTTTGCTTTTATGTTGAATGTTTGTTCAGCACAACTTACAATTACAGAGATTAGTTATAATCCACCGGAAAGTGGAACTGACTCTTTGGAGTATATCGAGGTTTTGAATACTTCAGGAGCAACCTTAGATTTGACTGGATATACTTTTTCCGCGGGTGTAGAATATAACTTTGAAGGCACATTGGCAAAAGATGATTATTTAGTTATCAGTAAAAGCGCAACAGCGATGCTGCTAAAATTTGGAGTAGAGGCTGTTTCATGGACAGATGGTTCACTGAATAATGCAGGAGAATCAATTACTATCGTAAATGGTTCGGGTGATACCATAGATCATGTAAACTATGACGATGTAAATGGTTGGCCAAATGAAGCTGCTGGAACAGATGGAGCTGGTGCTTCTATTGAACTTTGTGACCCATTGTCTGACAATACACTGGCGGCATCATGGAGGGTTTCTAGAAAGTCAGCTGGAGTTTTAATCAATGATCTGGTACTTTATGGAACTCCAGGGCAAAATGCACAATGTGAAATTATACCGTCAGCGACAGTAATTTCAAGTTTTGAAAAAACTTTTACACCTCAAAATGTGACAATTTTTGTCGGTGAAACTGTTTTGTGGAAAAATGAAGGTGGCCATCATAATGTTAATGGATCAATTACAAAATTCCCCAATAATCCTGACAGTTTTGGTTTTTCTGTAGCTTCAGATACCATGTGGACATATCAATTCACCTTCACAAAAAAAGGTGCTTATGATTACGTTTGTGATCCTCATGAAGCAGAAGGCATGGTAGGCAAAGTCATAGTCGTAGAGAAGGAAATAACTACGGGTTTTAAAAGAGAGATCCTAGTACAGCACGTAGATGTATATCCAAATCCAACTTCAGGATTGGTGCGATTTGACAATCCCATTCAAATATCCTCTGGTGTAATTTTCAATATACAGGGTCAAATAATTTCGACTTTAAAAAGTGGGCAATATGATCAAATTGATTTCACAGAGATGAAAAGTGGGTTGTATTTCATTGAGATGCTGAGTAAAGAAGGAATGTATCTTACCAAAATGGTCAAAGAATAATTATGATTTTTCTTTGATTTTGGAACAGAACAAGGACAATTTCCAAACGTCAAATGCCCAAAGACTGGGTCTTGATTCTTTAATCTTCATAGAAAAATACCCTTGACTTTCAGCAAGATAGGTAATCATCGTTGAACCAAAAGGTAAGGATTCAATGCGTTGAAAAGCCTTTATCAAAGAAGTGTTTTTTATTTTCTGACCTCGATACATCATTGCTAAATTTTCAATAGCTTTGGATGTATCCTGAATGAAGACTGCATTTTCTTTCAGCCCGTCATGTTGAACAGGATTGTCAATATGTGTAATTTTAATGCCTTTTTCAAAAAGACGCTCAGCGAACTCAGCATCTTCATATCCATAACCTGAAATCCCCTCGTCAAAAATATTATTCGAAAAAATGGATGACTTGATCATGAAGTTGCTACTGAAAAATAGTGGCGTTTTACTTGAGGCTCTTTTTGATGCTTTGATTTCTTCCTTATTTTTTCCAACTTTCCAATGTAAGGAAAAGGATGGTGATGGTATTTGACTTTGGTACTTTATTCCACCACAAACACAATCGTGCGCAATATTATCGTGATAGTTTTTTATAAATTGATTGTCTATCAAGGATACATCGCAATCCAGGAAAATTAAATGATCATATCTTGCAAGTCTTGCCAATCTGTTTCTGATTTTTGACCTACCTACATTTTCAGACAATTCAATATAACTTACATGCATGATTTCCGAAACTGCGGAATTTTGTTTTCGGTAATGTTCGTCTGATAGATCATCTAAAACTATGATCTGGAAAGGAACTTCAGCATTTTTAAGCTGTCCTTGGAGTCGCTCAACTAAAGGAGTTATTAATTCATTGAAAACAGGAATGAGGACAGAGAACATTTATCTTTTTTTATAAAATCCACTCATAACGTCTTCCATCATTTTACTTATCTCATCATTGCAGAGGTTGTAAATACTGCCTTCATGCGCTTTGTCTTCATCTATAGCAAGGTTTGGTTTGGTGTAATTTCCATTGTTTACATCATTTCCCACTTGCTTGTATGCATCTCTGAAAGGGATACCTTTCATCACCAATTCATTCACAGATTCTACAGTGAACAGCAATTTGTATTGATCATTATCCAGAATTCCTGTAGTGATTTTGATATTTGATAACATCAAAATGACCATTTCTATACATGCTTTCATTTCTTCTATGGCAGGAAATAACATTTCTTTGGTGAGCTGCATTTCACGGTGATATCCAGAAGGTAAATTGGTCATCATCATGGTCATCTCATTTGGCAAAGCCTGGATTCGATTACACTTACCTCTTACCAATTCGAAAACATCAGGGTTCTTTTTATGAGGCATAATAGAGCTACCTGTAGTCAAATGATCTGGAAAAGTTATAAAACCAAAGTTTTGATTCATATATAAACAACAATCCAAACTGAGTTTAGCTAAGGTTGCTGCCAGATAGGATAGGGAAGTGGCTACAGTTTTCTCAGCCTTACCTCTTGTCATTTGTGCGTAGACTGCATTCCAGTTTAGTTGATCAAACTCCAAAAGCTCTGTGGTTCGTTTTCTGTTTAAGGGAAAAGTAGAACCATAACCTGCACCTGAACCCAGAGGATTTTTATTTACAACTTTATAAGCAGCAAGCAACATTTCAGTATCATCAATCAAAGACTCTGCATAAGCTCCAAACCATTGCCCAAAACTCGAAGGCATTGCCAATTGTAAGTGCGTATAACCAGGCAACCCATAAGATTTATATTCCTCACTTTTCTCGATCAATAAATCAAAGAGCTTTTTAACCTGGTCTTTTAATGACAATATCTCTGCCCTTAAATATAATTTGATGTCAACTGCTACTTGATCATTTCTTGACCTGCCACTGTGTATCATTTTACCAACTTCGCCAATGTTTTGGGTCAATTGCATTTCTACTTGAGAATGCACATCCTCCACATGATCATCGATGGCAAAATTACCTGCTTCGATTTCATGCAAAATCTTTTTTAAACCAACAACTGCTTGCTCTGATTCTGCCTGAGTCATCAAACCAACTTCTCCAAGCATCGTAACGTGTGCAATGGAGCCAAGTACATCATACTTTGCTAACAGTACGTCAAACTCTTTATCTCGACCTACCGTGAAACGTTCAATTGTTTCATTTACAGAAGCACCTTCTTTTTGCCAAAGTTTCATATTGTTACTGTATTATTTTGGACTTGCGACCATTTTTATCAAAGTTATATAATCTTCAATTCCCTTGGTGATTTCATCTAAATAAATAAACTCATTTGGAGAATGTGACCTGGCAGAATCCCCCGGACCCATTTTTAATGCAGGGAAAGGCATTAAAGCTTTATCTGAAGTAGTTGGTGAACCATAAGTTGTATTCCCCATTTCAATACCCGCCTTTACAATTGGATGACTTTCATGGATGATAGACGATTTTAATCGTGTACTTCTGGGGGTTATTGTAGCTCTCAAATTTTCTCTTAAGATTTTCAGCACTTCTTCAAAAGTGTACAACTCATTGATTCTACAATCCAAAACATAATTACAAGTTGCAGGAACCACATTGTGCGCCTTATTTTCAGTTTGAATGACTGTTGGGGTTATTTTTACTGGACCCAAGAAATCAGAAACTTTTTCAAATAATTTGGCTGCATTCAAGTTTGATAAATCTTGAATGGTTTTTACTAATGCATTATCTCCTTCTTCTCTGGCTGCATGTCCAGCCTTACCTTCTGTGACCGCGTCAATGACCATCAAACCTCTTTCAGCAATGGCCAGATTCATCAAAGTAGGTTCTCCAACGATACCGAAATCATCACCTTTTCCAGTAAAAGGGAAAATAGAAGCATCTTGAGCCAACAGATATTCTATTCCATTTTTCCCCGAGATTTCTTCCTCAGCTGTTGCTGCGATGATTAAGTTATAAGTAAGTGCTTTATCATTTAAGTACAAAAAAGTGCAAATCAGAGAAACTAACGGGCCACCTGCATCATTGCTTCCCAAGCCATAAAGTTTGCCGTCTTCAACTAAAGCTTTAAATGGATCTATGGTATAATTGCTATTCGGTTTTACGGTATCATGGTGGCTATTAAGTAAAATGGTCGGTTTATTTGGGTCAAAATTTTTGGAAACGGCAAATACATTATTCAAAACACGCTGAGGATTGGCCTGGTGTTTATCGAAAAAGTTAACCAATACTTCTGCAGTTTGATCTTCCTCTTTACTGAATGAAGGTGTTTCAATTAACTCCTTTAATAAAGTAATTGCCTCGTTTTGCCAATATGTAATTTCCTTATCCAATGGTGGTTCCTTTAATACCCGTTATCAGCATATCTAAGTGATCTGCATTCCCAATGATCACACTTTTCAAACCTTTTTCAATAGCCATAAAGGCATTATCCAGTTTAGGAATCATACCGGCAAAAATTTTACCTGCTGATTTAAGATCATTATAATAATCGAGATCAAGTTTAGATATTACTGAGTCTTCATCATTCACATCCAAAAGCACTCCTTCTTTTTCAAATGAGTAAATAAGAGTTGTGTCATAAATCGATGCCATTGCACACGCAACTTCTTGTGCGACAGTATCAGCATTGGTATTAAGTAAGGTTCCTTTTTGGTCGTGTGTAATCGGAGCAATAATAGGCACAACCTCTTGATCCAGAAGTTGATTTAATAACCTTTGATTGACTAAATCAACATCACCTACGAACCCATAATCAATGTTTGCCCCAGTGCGTTTATGACTTTTGATGAGATTTCCATCGGCACCGCACAATCCTAAGGCATTGCAAGACAAAGACTGCAATTTTGCTACTATTTTTTTATTGATGAGACCTACATAAACCATGGTTACAATTTCCAACGTTTGTGCATCCGTTATTCTTCGTCCATTGACCATTGTTTGTTCAATGCCCATTTTTTCTGCAAGACTGGTAGCAATTTTTCCACCGCCATGGATCAAAATTTTTGAACCTTCAATTTTTGCAAATTCTGTCAGAAAATGGTTTAATTTATCAACATCATCCACGATGTTGCCACCTATTTTGACAACGTGAAGTCGATTCATCTTTTCAAAATATTGGAAATGACAGCTTGTGCAGCCCAAACCCTATTTCCAGCCTGATGTGTCACGATGCTATTGGGGCCGTCTAAAACTTCGCCGCTCAATTCTATATTTCTTCTTACTGGTAGACAATGCATCACTTTTGCATCATTGGTTTTTTCAAGGTGTTTTTGAGTCAACATCCATGATGAGTCATAACTCAAAAGTGCTCCATAATCTTTATAACTCGACCAGTTTTTTACATAAACAAAATCAGCTCCTTCCAAAGCTTCATCTTGATTGTGGGTGATGGTTGCTCCGTTTGTATAATCCTCATTGAGCTCATATCCCTCGGGATGGGTGATGACAAAATCAGCTTTTCCCCACTTATTAACCCATTGCGCAAAACTATTTGATACACAATGTGGAATGGATTTGATGTGAGGGGCCCAAGTAAGAACAACTTTTGGTCTTCTAATAGTTGACCCCAATTCGGTCATGGTCACGATGTCGGCCAAACTTTGCAAAGGATGTAAAGTGGCGCTTTCCAAACTGATCACAGGAATACCAGAATATTTGATTACTTGTTTAATGATGTGTTCACTGTAATCATCTTCTCTATTTTTGAATGCAGGAAAGGATCTCAAAGCCAAGACGTCAAAATATTGGCCGAAAACCCGAGCTGCGTCTTTTATATGTTCTACCGTCGTACCATTCATAATGGCGTCGTCCTCAAATTCCAAGGCCCATCCTTCACTTCCTGCATTCAGGACGATGGCTTCCATACCCAAGTTCTTCGCAGCGATTTGTGTGCTGAGTCTTGTCCGCATGCTTGGATTCATGAAAATACATCCAATCCTTTTTCCACTGCCAAGTGTATTATTTTTGAATGGGTTTGCTTTGTAAGCAAGAGCAGTCTGAACCAAACTTTCTATGTCAGGAACATCATGCGCCGATATGAACTGCTTCATCTTTTGTTACTTGTAATTCTTGAGAAATCGCAGCCAAAAATTGGTTGCATTCGTTTTCGTTGATGGCTAATGAAGGAAGAAGTCGGACAACATTTGGTTTTGCTGAACCCGTAAAAATGTGTCTGTTGTTCAACAGTTTTGATCTAATGTCCTTGTTTTGGTCATCTGGATCCCAACCAATCATTAAACCCTTGCCTCTGAGATTATTAATCCCTGGTAGCTGACTCAAACCTTTCATCAAAAGTGCACCCATTTGTAAGGTGTTTTCCAGTAAATTTTCGTCTCTAATCACTTCCAATACTGCAATCGCAGCCGCACATGCTAAATGGTTTCCGCCAAAAGTGGTGCCCAACATACCATGTTTTGGCTTCAAATGTGGTGCAATAGAAATTGCGCCAATAGGAAAACCATTGCCCATTCCCTTAGCCATTGTATAGATGTCGGCATTGACACCTGCACTGTCGTGGGCGTAAAATAAACCAGATCGACCGTATCCACACTGAACACTGTCAGCTATATAAACACTTCCATATTGGTCACATAAAGATCTGATTGCCAATAGAAATTCGTCGGTGCAAACATGTATGCCTCCTATTCCTTGAATGCCTTCCACAATGACAGCAGCTATTTTATCACCTTGATTTTTGAAAATATCAGTGAGTGCTTCAATATCATTGAGGTCTGAAAAAATAATGTTATCAGTTTCATTGATTGGCGCTACCAAAGCTGGATTGTCTGTTGCAGCTACCGCCAATGAAGTTCGACCATGAAATCCCTTCCTAAATGCCACTACTTTTTTTCTTCCTGTATGAAACGAAGCAAGTTTAAGTGCATTTTCGTTAGCCTCAGCGCCACTATTCACCAAAAAAAGTTGATAATCTTCCTTTTTTGAAATTCTACCAAGCAAATCAGCAAGTTCTTCTTGCAGTGATATGATGATGGAATTCGAATAGAAAGCCAATGTTTCTGTTTGATGTTGCAATTTCCTTACCCAATGAGGATGACAATGGCCAATACTGATGACAGCATGACCGCCATACATGTCCAAGTATTCAACTCCATTTTTGTCCCAAACGAAACTGCCTTTTCCTTTGCTGATTTCAATTTGGTTGATAGGATATACATCAAATAGTTTCATTTTATTTTTATTTTGATGGTTTAATATTGGTGAGTCAATTTATTAAATATCAACATATTAGCTTAAAATAGATTTGCTTTTAAATTCAAACCAAGCGTTTCTTCTTGTCCAAAAATTAAGTTCATATTTTGAATGGCCTGACCGCTTGCTCCTTTGACTAAATTGTCAATGATACTGTGAATAACCAATTGGTCACCATTTTTTTCTAATTGAATATTGGCATAATTGGTATTGACCACCTGTTTTAAATGAATGTCACTTTGGGAAAGATAGGTGAATGGATGGTCTTTATAAAAATCAACATACATTTCTGTAAGTTCATCAAGTGAAACATTACAATTTATTTGAGAAGAAATAAATATTCCTCGTGTGAAATCACCCCTCCAAGGCACAAAATGAATGCCCGGTTTATTGCCATTTTGTAAAACAGATAGTGATTCTCCAATTTCACCAACGTGTTGATGTGTCAGCGTTTTGTAGGCTTGGATATTGTTTGCCCTCCAAGAAAAATGACCCGTTGCGGAAAGAGATTGCCCAGCGCCTGTTGAGCCAGTAATCCCAGTCGTGTATACATCATTCAATAAATTATGAGCTGCCAGAGGAAGTAAACCAAGCTGAATGGCTGTAGCAAAACAGCCAGGATTGGCAATATATTGGGCTTCTTTAATTTTATCTCTATTCATTTCTGGAAGGCCATAGATGAATTGTTTATCTCCTGATTTTGATTTTTCAGCTAGTCTGAAATCATGGGAAAGGTCGATGACTTTTAATCGGTCGGGTAGTTCATGCTGTTCCATAAATTTGACAGCTTCTCCATGACCAGTTGTGAGGAACAAAACATCGCACTCACTCCAGGCTTCTGAATCTGTAAAATATAACTCCGAATAAAAAAGGTCTTGATGTACACTACCTATGGGTTTGCCCGCATTACTTTTACTATTGATCAAATCAATTGAAACTGCTGGATGATTGATGAGTATTCTCAATAGTTCGCCACTGGTGTACCCAGCGCCGCCAACAATTCCTACTTTGATCTTTTCTGACATCGGTTTAGTTTTTGTTATCTTCTTGTATTTTATGATAAATACCCGTCTGATTGCCAAAAATTTTGCTGAAGCCACGCACATCTGTTCCAGTCCAGCCGGTGTTCATCTCACCATAGCTTCCAAACTTTTTACTCATCAAATCAAAATCAGATTGGATGCCAATCATTTGATATCTGTATGGATTTAGTTGAATGAAAACATCACCAGTAACATTCTTTTGAGAAGAAGTAAGTAATGCTTCGATGTCTCTCATAACTGGGTCCATGATCTGGCCTTCGTGAAGCCAAGTGCCATAAAACATAGACAATTGGTCTTTCCATGACAATTGCCATTTGGTAAGCACATGTTTTTCTAATGCGTGGTGGGCTTTGATGATCAAAATTGGTGCAGCGGCTTCAAAACCTACTCTTCCTTTGATGCCGATGATCGTATCCCCCACGTGAATGTCTCTGCCTATACCATAAGGTCCCGCAATTGCTTGAAGGGCATATATTGCATCTACTGGATGGTCATATGTTTGGCCATTTACAGCAGTAAGTTCACCTTTTTCAAAATGTAAAACGACCTCTTCAGTAGTAGTTTTGGTAACTTGAGTAGGCCATGCTTCCTCAGGCAGAATACCTTTTGAATTTAGAGTTTCTCTTCCTCCAACACTTGTTCCCCAAAGGCCTTTGTTGATAGAGTAGGCTGCCTTTGCAAAATTCATAGAGACACCGCGCTCAGTTAAATATTCTATTTCTGCTTCTCGGCTTAGTTTTAGATCTCTGATGGGTGTGATGATTTCTACATCCGGTATCATGATGTGAAAAACCATATCAAATCTTACTTGATCATTTCCCGCACCTGTGCTTCCATGGGCAACGGCTGTTGCACCCATTTTTTTCACATGTTCAGCAATGTGTAAAGCTTGAATTAATCTTTCAGCGCTCACACTGAGTGGATAAGTATTGTTTTTTAATACATTGCCAAAAATTAAATATTTGATGATGTCCTCATAATAGGTTTTGGTTGCATCGACACTAGTGTGGCTCACAACACCAAGTTTGTAAGCATGAGCTTCTATCTTTTTTAGTTCTTCTTCATCAAAACCACCTGTATTCACTACAATGGAATGTACGTCAAACCCTCTGTCTTCAGTAAGGTATTTTACGCAAAAAGATGTATCGAGGCCTCCGCTAAATCCGAGTACAATTTGTGGTCTTGCAGACATTTATTTTTAATTATTGACTGTTATTAAAATATAAGTTTAGTTAGAGAAAACAAGTTTACTCGATTGCACTGCCATATTCCTAAGTCCAGTGCTTATTCTCATGTGTTTGTTTTTGACGGCACTTCCTTTTTTTGAAAATGGACGCAACATTTTTAATTTTTTGAGACGCATAAACCGGTCATAAATTTCTGCATTTTCTTTGAAGTCTTGTTTGGTTTCTTCAATTGTAAAATGATCTTCAGGATCATAAAGCATTGCAGTGCACATGCAGTTTTTATGTTCTTTTGAAACCAAGATGTCATAATTCACGCAGCTTTTACATCCGTTCCAAAACTTTACATCTTTGGTTAATTCAGAATAGGTAACAGGCTCATATCCCAAATCACTATTGATCTTCATAACAGCGAGACCGGTGGTAAGTCCAAAAATCTTTGCTTGTGGGTATTTTTCTCTGGATAAATTGAATATTCGTTGTTTGATAGACTTTGCAATTCCTGTTTTTCTAAATTCAGGCGCTACAATCAAACCAGAGTTTGCTACATAGTCTCCATCCCAGGTCTCGATGTAACAAAAACCAACCCATACCAGATCGTCAGTAAGCGCAATTACTGCTTTGCCTTCCTCCATTTTTTGTTGTATGTATTCTGGAGATCTTTTAGCAATTCCGGTACCTCTTGCCTTGGCAGAAGCTTCCATTTCATTGACTATTGTTTCTGCGAATGCTAAGTGGTTTGAGTCGGCAATCAAAATATTGATGTCTTGATGTCTCATTTATAATTTGAACGTAAATAAATTGTTATATTAAATAAAAAAATTATATGACCGAAAAGTATTCGGCAGATGCAAAAATAAACATCTTTGGAAGTGGTAAATTCTAACGCCTATGCCTGATGGCAACAGGGATTGCTGTAAAAACTGTATTGGGCAATACAGAAAAAACCCCACGCAATATAGCCCTTGTAGTAACAAGAGCATCAGCGATGATTATGGTGAGATTTTTATTCATTATCTTTAATGATAAATTTGTTTAAAAAGTGGGACAAATGTATAAACTTTATTCAATTTTTCTGAGTTTCAATTGGAATGATTTTAAAAGAATCTAAAATATTCACAATTTAATTCAAATTATTTCAAAGTTATTGCTTTTGTTAGCACCACAATTAGTTGTATTTTAACGTAGAATTTGACGAAAGTATTGGAAAAAAGTTACATTGATTATGATATTGTTATCGGTGGAGGCGGTGCTGCGGGACTGAGCTTAGCCTATAGATTGGCAAATTCCGCTTTCAGCCATTTAAAAATTCTGATAATAGAACCTGATTCCAAACAAGGAAATGACCATACTTGGTGTTCTTGGTTGGAAGGAGAGCATATTTTTGATGAATGCGCAACAACGTTTTACTCAAACATCATATTCAAATCAAAATATTTAACTAAGTCTTATCCCATATTTCCTTACCGTTATCGCCTGATCTCTGCTGATAAGTTTTACAATTATGTTTTGGAGGAAATTTCAAATTGTGATCACATTTCCATAAAGCAAGGGAAAATCGAAAGTTTTGAAGAAACGGCAAATTGCGTTCAATTGAAAATGGAAGATCAAACTTCCTATCAATGTAGACAGTTTTTCAAATGTTACATCGATCATCTGCCTTCAACAAAGGATTGTTTATACGTTGATCAACATTTTAAAGGTTGGTGGATTGAAACCCAAGGTGAGGAGTTTGAAACAGAAACTTGTACTTTGATGGACTTTAAAATTGATCAGGCAGGCGAGGTAAGATTTATGTATGTTTTGCCTATTTCAAAAACTAAAGCGCTTGTTGAAGTTGCCATTTTTTCCAATAACTTATTATCCCAAGAAGCTTATGATCATATTTTGGGAAAATATATTGAAGACCATTTAAGCCTGAAGCAATATCATATTACAGAAAAGGAGTTTGGTGTCATTCCAATGACAGATTATGATTTTAAAAAGTACAACACCCAAAAGGTTATAGCGATTGGTTCTGCAGGTGGAGCAATAAAGCCCTCAACAGGATATGCTTTTAGTCAGATACAGGTACAGTGTGACTACATCGTTAATTGTCTGAATGAAGGAAAGGAAATTGATATGCGAAAAACGAAACCGCTCAGGCAAATTATGTATGATAAAACCTTTCTATCGGTTTTATTATTTGGCGATGTTCCTGGAGACAAAGTTTTTTCTGACCTTTTTGAAAAGAATAAACCTCAGCAGATTTTTAAATTTCTTGATGAACGGACAAACATTTTGGAAGAGCTTAAAATCATGTCTACCTGCGATATTGGTTTATTTACCAAGGCTTTGATTAGGATAATGAAGTAAATTCTTCCCCTCAATTCAAAAAAAAAGGTACCAACTTTTGCAAATTGATACCCTCTATAAATCTTTTCCTAAATCCTATAACTTAGGTATTCTCAACATTTGTCCTGGATAAATTTTATCAGGATCAGAAAGCATTGGCTTATTTGCTTCGAATATAGTAGGATACTTCATAGCATCGCCGTAGTAAACTTTAGCAATTTTAGAAAGTGAATCACCACTTTTAACTTCATAAAAGTCAGACTCAGGCTCTTGGACAGCTACAGACATTCTGTCATCAACAGAAGCTACACCATCAATGTTACCTAGCATCAAAACAACTTTTTCTTTGTCAGCAACGTTTGCAGCCTGACCATAAACAGTGACAGTGTCACCATCAAAATCCACGCTCAAACCATCTATTACTATTCCAGAACCTTCAACAACTGTTTTTAGTAAGTTAGCTTTAGCAACTTTGGCAGCAGCAGCCTCTTCAGGAGTTACTTCTACTACTTCGTCGTTTTTCTCTGCGGTTTTTCCTAAAAGTTTTTGACCTGCACTTTTCAAAAAAGAAAACAATCCCATTGTGTTACATTTAAATTATATGATAAAAATTTTTCGATGACAAGGTATTAATTCTACTATAATTTCGCAACATCTGTTAAAGAAATTATCTCAGAATTAAAATACGCAACGATTTGGTCATGGACTATGTTTGAATAACTCCCACATTAAACTGTTCTATCTGAGCGTGATCTGCCATTTCTATACCCATGGATAAAATTTGTCGTGTTTTCCTTGGGTCAATTACTGCATCAACCCACAGTCGTGCCGCTGCGTAAGTCGGACTAGTCTGCTCTTCGTATCTGAGTTTAATTTCATCAACCAAATTGATTTCTTCTTCCTTTGAATATATTTTCCCTTTTGCTTTTTGCGAATAAATTTGAATTTGAGCTAAAACACTTGCTGCTTGGTTGCCCCCCATAACTGCAATTTTAGCGCTCGGCCAAGCAATAATCAAACGGGGATCATAAGCTTTTCCACACATGGCGTAATTTCCTGCTCCAAAAGAATTTCCTACGACGACGGTAAATTTTGGTACTGTAGAATTGGCCACTGCATTGACCATTTTTGCTCCGTCTTTGATGATGCCGCCGTGTTCTGACCTGGTACCTACCATAAACCCAGTGACATCATGTACAAAAACAAGTGGGACCTTTTTTTGATTACAATTCATGATAAACCGTGTTGCCTTGTCCGCGGAATCTGAATAAATCACGCCACCAAATTGCATTTCACCTTTTCCGTTTTTGGTGATCAACCTTTGATTGGCAACAATACCTACTGCCCAACCATCAATTCTGGCATAACCGCAAACGATGGTTTGACCATACTCTGCTTTGTATTCATTGAAGGAGTTGGCATCTATGATGGCTTCCAATAGCGTGCGCATGTCATAAGGTTTCAATCCTTTTTCAGGAAAAATGCCAAATAAGTCGTTTTCTGATGCGCTAGGTTTTACAGATTTGATTCTATCAATTCCAGCCTTTGGCTGTGCACCGATTAAACCGATTAAATCTCTTATTTTATCCAGACATGCTTTATCGTTTGGCAACTTGTAATCTGTCACTCCACTTATTTCTGCATGTGTGGTTGCACCACCGAGTGTTTCTGAATCTACGTCTTCACCAATTGCAGCCTTCACCAAATAAGGACCAGCCAAAAATATTGACCCAGAACCTTCAACAATCAGCGCTTCGTCAGACATGATAGGTAAATAAGCACCTCCAGCAACACATGAACCCATGACCGCGGCAATTTGTGGGATACCCATGCTGCTCATCTTAGCGTTGTTTCTGAAAATTCTCCCAAAATGTTCTTTGTCGGCAAAAATTTCGCCTTGGAGTGGGAGGTATATTCCTGCACTATCAACTAGGTAAATGATTGGAATTTTATTTTCCATAGCAATTTCCTGCGCACGTAAATTTTTCTTTCCAGTAATCGGAAACCAAGCCCCTGCCTTTACGCTCGCGTCATTGGCAACAACAATACAAAGTCTGTTTTTGATGTAACCTATGATGACAACTACTCCTGCCGAGGGACATCCACCTTCCTCTTCATACATATCTGTGCCAGCGAGAGCGCCTACTTCAAATTGAGGTTTATCTATGTCCAAAAGGGCTTCAATTCTTTCACGTGCTGTCATCTTTCCCTGTGAGCGGATCTTTTCCAATCGACTATGGCCACCGCCTTGCGCGGCGTGTTCTATCTTTTTGTTGATTTGCGCCCAGAGTAATTTGTTGGCGTCTTCATTTTTATTATAGGTAATGTCTGCTTCGCTCACACGTTTTGATTTATCAAGTGGTGAAATTATTTTCTAAAGAAAGAATTAGTTCATGTCCATTATTTAAACTTGGATAATTCACGTTCTGTTCGTTAGATTAATGCCAAAAGTCAGAAAATTATTCCAAATTCTAAGTCTATTGTTGATAACAATAAATAAATGGTGAATTTTTATAACATGGAATTGAATATGGTAAAAGTTTTCCTACAATAGTCTCGCATCCCAAATAAAATCTTTGATTTCTTTTAAATGTATTTTAGTTTGGAAATCAGGGTGTTTGGTATTGATTATATAATTGTTTTCTTCTTCAATGATGATGGATGGAACTTTTAGAACTGCGGATTCTTGAGATTGGTACCAATTAGAACCAAGAGATTGGAGTTTTATATATGCTTCCGGTATTTTCCAATTATTTGGTAATTGAGTTCTGTCAATAGATTTTATTTCTATATCCTTACCAATTTCTATACTTAAAATTTTAAAATCATTCTTTATATTAAAACTTGCTCTATGTACTATCAATTCAAGTGCTGATAATGCTCTACTTTCTCCAGCATAAATGACATATTCATCATCTTTATTCCATCTATTTGCTTTGCCAGAAGCTTGCAGTGAAGTCGCATATTTACTAAGGCAAATCCTGAAAACATTCATTTTTACACGTTGTCACCATATTCCATGGCGGTGAGTCTATCATCAATAAATTTTATTCCTGAAATGGTTTCCAGGAAATTTTTTGGTTGCTCATTCCCAAGTAATAAGTTTTCAGTCAATAACCAGTTATTGAAATCTTCTTTAGAATCAAAAACATCTATACCGTGCTCGAATAATGAAATCAAATAGACGAGGTGTTCTTTAATGTTTCCTCTCAGTGTGATGTTTAATTTTCTATATGACCGTAATGTCTTGGAGCTTATATTTAAGATATCTGAAGTCTGCTCATCATTGAGGATTGTAAGATCGTCTAAATAATTGATGTAGGTAGCATCAATTTCACCATTCTTAATATAGAAAAGCATTTCTGAAGAATTAACAATGCTTGGTATAGGTATTGATTTGTTCATTCCAGTATTCTTTCCACAAAAATAGGAAATATTTCCGAATCTGGTCGGAATATTTTCTTATTTTTCCTTAGAGAAGAATATTTATTTGACATGTTATATTAAATCTTCATTTTTGGGCATAAAAAAAGCCATCCGAAATTCGAATGGCCTTTTATGCTATTTGCAAAATAAATTGCTTATTCCTCTTCTTCGCTAGTTGCTTGAACTGGAGCTGCTGCAGGTGCTGCTGGAGCAGGACTTGCTTTTACTGCTACAGGAACATCAGAAGTTTCTTCTACTGCTTCAAAAGCTGAGATAGAAACAATTCTTCTGTCATCCTTAGTTTTTTTGAAAACTACTGTACCGTCAACTTGTGCATGCAAGGTAAAGTCTTTACCCATGTATACATTTTTGCCAGCATGAAACTTAGTTCCTTTTTGTCTGATGAGAATGTTTCCTGCAATTGCAGTTTGACCACCAAACAATTTTACGCCTAGTCTTTTACTTTTACTATCCCGTCCGTTGTCCGAACTACCGGCTCCTTTTTTGTGTGCCATGACTTATACTTTTTTTTTGGTGATGAAATTAAGCAGTAATAGAATCAATCTTGATCTTAGTAAAAGATTGTCTGTGGCCATTTTTCTTCTTGTAGCCCTTTCTTCTCTTTTTCTTGAAAACGATGACTTTGTCACCTTTCTGGTTGCCCAAAACTGTAGCTGATACCAATGCACCACTTACACTCGGCTTGCCTACGATAGTTGAAGCAGCGTTGATGACCATATTTACGTGGTCAAATGTTACTGCGTCGCCTTCGTTAGCTTCTAACTGGTGGACGAAGATCTCTTGACCCTCTGTCACTTTAAACTGTTGACCAGCGATTGTTACGATTGCAATCATTGTTAATTAATTTAAGTATTTCAAAATGAGGTGCAAAGGTAGTGTAAGTTTTTAAGAATTCCAAAAATATGTTTACAAAGTATTTAAATATTAATATTATCATCATTTGTAATCTCATATTTTTTACCTTTTTAAAG
The DNA here is from genome assembly GCA_029567325.1 of Bacteroidota bacterium. Lineage (GTDB taxonomy): Bacteria > Bacteroidota > Bacteroidia > Chitinophagales > Saprospiraceae > JADKBO01. The sequence continues at coordinate 17,419 of JAKQLF010000007.1, forward strand.
CTAATGTCTTGAAAAATATGGTTTTGCTAGCAAATTTTAAATTATTTTGTGGCAAATCTAAACAAGTCAATCAGCATTGCAAAATCAACATTTTTATTACTACTGTAAAGTTTCGGCTATCGAAAGAGGAACACTTTACATCGGAGAATCATTGGCAGATAGGGTAGAATCTTATGCCAATGACGATGAGTTTTTAGATAGCTTAGTGCAAAGTTTGGAATCTGGGGGTGGGTTAAGACCTTTGTTTGTATTTATACATGGTTATATGGCTGATGTGACACCCGTCAATAAGGTGATGAGTTTTGTCATAGCAAAGGAAATATTTACGGGCCAAGATCAAGTAGTCTTACACTTACACTGGCAAGGGAAGTTATTATACAGTTCAACTCAATTGCATGTCTCAGATGTTGTAGGTCCCATGTTTGGGAAACTTTTGCAAGATTTGGATAATAAACTTGATGGTAAAGCAACATTCAATATTCTGGTTCATTCAATGGGTGGTTTTGTATTGCAACATTTATTGAAGGAAGTCAATATTTCAAATAAAATAAATGAATGCATCATGGCCGCACCTGATGTGGAAACAGAAGCTTTTATTCAATCAGATTATTTTGGCATTGACCCCAAAAAGTTACTTGTTCTTACATGTAAGGATGATAAAACTCTTGCTTTGGCAAATTTCATGAATCCTTATCCGAGGTTAGGTGTTTCTGGCCACTTACTGGCGGAACATTCAATTCCTCATCATGAAATAAGCGATTTTTCTGATGATGATTTATTGGTTGGCAAAATCATGAAGCATCGGTACTTTTATACCAATCAGAAAATCAGAGCATTGATCGCTGAGCAATTGGCAAAATGTTAAGCATCGGTGCTGCTTCTGATGGAAGTTATTCTTGCGAAGTGACTCACTCCGTCTTTTGCATTTAAAAACATCATCGCTCCTTTTTCAAGATTTGGAAAGAAAATGGTGACTCCATAAAATTCAGGAGTGACAATCATTCCATGCACAAAGTTTTGAGGCGGATAATAAAAAAACTTGATGCTTTCAACAAATTCCCAGTCATTGAGATTCATTTTCGAAGCTATTTGGATCAAAGAAGCTTTATAAATTGGAAACAATTTGTTCACTATTGCAACAGGAGGGTTAATTGATTGACTCATAAGTTCAGAATTGACTCCCAAATTGTCCATAAAATACCTCATAGCAACATCATAATCATCAGCAGAGTAAAGCAATTTTACCAACTCTTCAAAGTGTTTTTTATCTATCATTTTTTGTTTTATTAAAGTTATTACAATTGTAGCCCACGATTTTATGGATTTATTTTAAGTTGACCAGACTCAAGTATGATTCTGCCACCATTATAAAGGTGTAATCTTTTTGTATGCGCAATGCTATTTATTTTCACTGGATTATTCCGATCAATTACGGTTTCTGAGCTGAGATTTGGAACAAATCCGCGACTCCAATAAATACTATTTTCCCACGCTCCATTTGATGGGCCAAGCCAATAATTGAAAATTGGTCTTTTATGTGTCAATAACCATTCGTATACGTTGAGCCCATTTGGTCTGAAAGTCAGGTTATAAGTAGCTGACCACGCGTTGTGACTGTTTGAAATAAAGGTTGTTTTGATGGCCATTGGCAAAGGAGCTGGTTTATTGGCATTGATAAAGTTTACCATATTGGTTGTTGTGGAATCTGGCACTGTAGGATCACCATTGTTGTGCGTCGCCCAAACAGGTAACCTGGCCACTGCCATTATCTTTGCGCGATAGGTATTTGCACCTGTTGCACCACACACTGGGACAATAGCAGCTATTCTTCTACACTTTTTATAACTATCTGCAGCGTAATTCCAGGTAATGCCACCACCCATACTCAATCCAGTGAGGTAAATCCTAGAAGTGTCAACTTTGTAATTCGCAATTGCATAATTGATGAGGGTATCCATGTGACCGACTGATGGCCATGCCACATACTGTGGAGACAGAACAATGAATTTATAGTGTTGTCCATTCACAAAAAAGGAGTCGGGGAATATCCCATCTTTTATTTGTTTGGGAGTACCATTGGCAAGTACTTTTGGCAAATTGGCAGCGCTTCCATTTCCAGTTTCTCCAGCACCATGGGAAAAAATGATGAGTGGGTAAAGAACGGTGTCTCCTGCTTGATAGCCTTTGGGTAAATACTCGTAAAAACCCTTGATATTTGAGCAGACGGTGATATATTTTGGAGTATGCGTTTGTGCAAATAAAGTAAAGGGAAATAGAATGAAAATTAATAGTGAAATGGAAATGTAAGAATGAAATTTCATAGTCAAGCAATTGAAAAAGTTTGTAATTTGGGAGAGAACCTTTGCATTGCCAGACGTAAAATTACAATTTTTTAATGAATAGCAACTTTATTTTGTCCCGCTTAACCCTTAATTATTGCTCTTTACAAAGCTCAAAGAAACGCCGTTGATACAATATCTCAAACCAGTCGGTTGAGGGCCATCGTCAAAAACATGACCTAAATGACCACCACATTTTGCACACATCAATTCAGTCCTAGGATAGTCCAAAAGATGATCCGTGTCTTTGATGATGTGCCGATCGTCAGCAGTTTTCCAAAAACTCGGCCAGCCAGTTCCCGATTCAAATTTTTCTTCGCTTCGGAATAAGGGCAAACCGCAAGCTGCACAAGCGAAAATGCCCTCTCTTTTTTCATTCAGTAAATCACTAGTAAATGACCTTTCTGTACCTTTTTCTCTCAAAACATAATACTGTGCAGGTGACAATTCTGCTTGCCATTTTTCTACGGATTTTATCACTGTTTTTATAGTGTCACCCAAACTGTTGACAAAGTAGGATGGCATATTTTCAGCATAGTTTTTGACCACTTGAGCATTTTCATCAACAGTTTTAGATTGCGTTGATTTGCAGGTGAGAAACAGAGCCACCATTCCAAAAAATATGAAGTTACTTTTTATAAAATTCATAAAATCGTATCAATAAATTATTAAGAATTGGAATAGCCAATGCCTTTCGGTTGGTAAAAGTTGTCAACTTCGTTTTTAGGAGCTTTGGCTACGTCTTCTGCTGTGATGATGAAAGCAGCCCGTGGTTTTATTTCTTCTTCATCTGCAATCCTCAAATTTTGAGTCCTGATGATGCTTTGAATGAGTTTTCTCACCGTTCGCGCATTTCCAAAATATTTATCTCTTGATGAAAACATCTTGGCAACCAATTCGCCAATCATTTGTGCTGCGCCTGTACTGAGTTTCATTTTATATTCGCGAGCGGTAGTATTTGCGATTTCCATCAATTGCTCGACTTTATAATCTTCAAATTTCAAAACTCTGTCAAACCTGCTCGAAAGACCTGGGTTCATTTTGATGAAGTTGTTCATGTTTTCTGGATATCCGGCCACAAATACAAAGAATTTTCCTCTATCGTCTTCCATCCTTTTGAGCAAAGTCTGAATGGCTTCATTTCCAAAATCGCCTTGGTGAGATCCACTATTTGCCAAAGCATATGCTTCATCGATAAATAAAACCCCACCCATGGCTTCATCAATTTTTTCAGAGGTTTTGATGGCAGTCTGGCCAACATATCCTGCAACCAATCCTTGTCTATCAGTTTCAACCAAATGTCCTCGCTCTATGATGCCAAGGGATTTATAAATTTTTGCAAGGATGCGCGCAACAGTTGTCTTACCGGTTCCCGGATTCCCAATAAATATGGTGTGCAAATTATAGGAAGACAATACGTTTTTACCAATGCTTTTATGATACTGTACTATCTTTACAATTTCCAATATCTCGCGTTTCACCTCTTCCATTCCGATTAATTGCTCTAATTCAGAGATGGCTTCTTTTAATAAAACTTGATCTACTGGAATATTTGGTATTTCTGATTTGAACTTGCTACCCAGTCCCACTACATCAGAAAATATGACTGTTTGTAATTTTTTATTGGTGAGTTTATTGAAATTGCTGCCTTGCATGAGCCTCAAACCCATATTCATTTTGGATTGCTCAATGAGATCAAAAACAAATCTTGCGTTTCCAAATGACTTATCTCTATTTCTATATGCTTCGACAATGATCTCGTTGAGTCTTGATTTTGCAGATTCGTCTAACGTAACTTGTTTTTCATTGGCTGCTAAATCGGCAATTTCCTGAAGTTGCTGAGGCAGGTAATCCACGAAATTATACACATTTTTAAACCTGGAATTAAGGCCAGGATTTGATTCTATGAATGTCTTCATTTCTTTGGGATAGCCAGCTACAATTACGGCCATATCCTCATTATTTTCAGACATTTCTTTGACCAATAGTTCAATGACCTCTCGACCAAAATCCTTGGTGTCTTCTTGAGATCTCGCTAAACTATAAGCCTCATCTATGAAAAGGACTCCTCCTTTTGCTTTTTTGATGGCTTCTTTGACTTTTGGCGCAGTTTGGCCAATGTATTCACCTACCAAATCACTGCGATCAACTACATGTACATGACCCAAACTGAGCAATCCCATTTTGTGATAGAGTTTCCCCATCAATTTTGCAACGGTTGTTTTACCAGTTCCAGGGTTGCCAATGAATACAGAATGAATCTCAAAATGTTGCTTGTCGCTAAAGCCTTTGTCTTGCCTTAATTTTAAAAATTTCAAATACATGGCGTGATCATAGACCTTTTGTTTGATTTCAGTCAAACCAACCAAGCCAGTCAATTTCATCATGACGTCTTCAAAACTTTCATTGTTGGGATCAATAATGGTTTGAGGAAGCAATTGTCTGGAGTCAGGAAGTAACACTGCGGGAATACCTTTTACCAATCTCTTGGAAACTTCAAAATGACTGACTGCAATGATTTTGTCGAGGAATGAAATTTCAACTCTGTACTTACCCAAATGCCACGAACCTGGAGTATTGGCCCCATAACCACTGAGAATGCTGAAAAATTCTTCTTCTGCCTTCACAGTCTGGAGTCGGGTAGTGCTCGCTTTTAATTCACCTGCTTCATTGTAATATTTGATGAATAATTCACACTGCCATTCTCGGCTACGGTAAGCATTTTTAAAATAAGCTTCTGTGAATATATACTTGGTCTGTTCTACGTCAAACTCGATGAGAAAGTTTCTTTCCGTACTCATCATTTCATCATAATGGCCTTCATAAAATTTCAAGGCTTGAATTTGAAGGTAATTCTCGGGACTGAGATTATTAGATCCAGTGTCTTCGATGTAAAAATATTTCGTGGCTATAGCTTCGCCATTGATGAAAGCTTGCCAATAATATGAACCTTTTTTCCAGAACGAACCTTCTTTTTTATTTCCCCAACCTTCTCTGATGTACACAATGGGGTCGTATTTACTCACTTTTTTTCTAAAGGACAAATTGCAAATGGACTTCTGGGTTTTATCTGCTTCAAAACACTTGAGCATGATGTCTACATCCCAGCTGTCAATGTCAAAAAATTTATTGTAGAGAGACAATTCCACGTAGATGTAATCAGTCTCTATGCGATCAAATACTTGTCGGTATTTCTTTCTATTATCATATAACCATTCGATTGAAGTGTATACCTTCAGTTCTTTAAATTTAAATTTAGACTGTTGGTTTTCACTTGCGTTGAGGCTTACTTCTTCCATAATGTATCGGTTATTCCTAGGGTAATATAATATTATATGAATATGATTTCCAAAAATTTCGAATTAAATATTAAAAGTTGATAGATTGGAGATAGGAAATAGGAAAAGGTAAAATGAAGAACTAAGACAGAAAATGGTGAAGTTTCATGATTTTAGCTATCGTTGGCCACGAGCTTCGAGCCACGAGCGATAAGTCTTTTGTGAATTAGTTTTCAGCTTTCAGCAATCAGCAATCAGTTTTTGCATTTTTTTATAATTAAGACTTTTAAGTAGGCTTTCAAGACTAAATGTGGATTTGAGCAGAACCCGAACAATGTTTTACTATTGGTAGGATGGCTTCAGAAATAATAGGGCCTTCAATCATAAACCTACAAACATAGTTTTTTGCAGAACCCGAACAGGGTTCAATTTGAATAACCATGGGTGAAACCCGGGTATAAAAAATAAAGATCTTGCAACCCCGAAGTGGCCTAAAGTGAGTTGAATAAAACACCAACCAAGTTTTTGGATAAAAATCGTATGTTTTACTATTGGTAGGATGGCTCCAGAAATAATATGGCCTTCAATCATAAACCTACAAACATAGTTTTTTGAAGAACCCGAACAGGGTTCAATTTGAATAACCATGGGTAAAACCCGTGGAAAAAAGAATAAAAGTGTAGCAACCCCGAAGCGGGTTGAATTGAACACGATGTTGGTTTTACACTGAAATATTAAATAAAAAAGGCCAACATAAATACATTGGCCTTTTTTATTATTCACCTATTGAAAGACTATTTCAAATAATCATCCATATCATCGTCATCATCTGCATCATCATCAAAAATACCTGAGATCGGATCTTTAAACAAAAATTGTTGATCCAAGTATTTGCGACCTATGATTTCATATTCGGTCAGACCATGAACGATCAGTTCCATGAAAATCAATTTGTCATCACCTTTTATGCCTCGTTCAGCAGCCAAACGCTCAAGGCCAGAAACTTTTTGCAATTCTTTTGTATAATCTTCATCGGAAGCTTCAAGGAGTAAATTGATTTCATTTCCAGCTTGGAACCACATTTTTGTTGCCCCGTAAGGATCTTTGCCTTTTGTTTTCTCAGGATTTTGGAAGTAAGTGTCAAAGACATTCTTCACTGCTTTGCCAAGTAATTTCATGGCCACATTATGAATGCCTTCTTGTTCACCTTCGTAGACCAATTCTACTTTGCCAATGATTGCAGGTACAACTCCCCAGAAATCTGTAATTCTGGTTACGGTTTTTGTTTCACCGTTGATCAAGCGACGTCTTTCGGCACTACTGACTAAGTTTTCAATAGCAGAGATACTCATTCTGGCAGAAACACCAGACTTCTCATCTGTATAGTCACTGCTTCGAGCCAGGGCAACCATTTGTTCCAAAATGTCCCTGTGCAACTCAGGAATAGTGACCGTCGTCAATTGGTCGGGGTGAATTTTGGCTTCGGATCTGGTAATTTCTTTTGCAATATCAACCGTTTTTGGATAGTGGGTCAATATCTGACTTTGAATTCTATCCTTCAAAGGTGTGATGATGCTTCCTCTGTTGGTATAATCTTCTGGGTTAGCTGTAAATACAAATTCTACATCCAAAGGCAATCTCAATTTAAAACCTCGTATTTGCAAATCTCCTTCTTGCAAAATATTAAATAAACTCACCTGAATCCTGGCTTGTAAATCTGGCAATTCATTGATTACAAAAATGCATCGGTTTGCTCTTGGCACCAATCCAAAGTGAATGACTCGTTCATCTGAATAGGGTAGCTTCAACGTTGCAGCTTTGATGGGGTCAATGTCGCCAATCAAATCGGCAATACTTACGTCTGGTGTCGCCAACTTTTCCACGTATCTCTCAGACTTCTGCAACCAGGCAATCGGAGTTTTATCGCCATGCTCTGCTATGAGGTCTTTGGCAAATTTTGAAAGCGGATTCAATGGGTCGTCATTGATTTCAGATCCAGAAACTATGGGAATGTATTCGTCCATCAAATGTGTGAGCAATCTAGCAATTCTAGTCTTAGCTTGTCCTCTCAAACCCAGTAATAATATACTGTGACGAGAAAGAATGGCTCTTTCGATATCAGGAATGACGGTGTCGTCAAATCCAATGATTCCTTCAAATACTTTCTCTTTTTTGGTGATTTTTTGAATCAGATTTTGGCGTAATTCTTCTTTTACTCCTTTAGAAACGTAGCCGGCTTTTTTTAATTCACCGAGGGTTTTTATATTACTAATGTCCATAAATATTTTTCTGTTTTTGAATGCTCTTGATTAATTTCTTGATTTTCGTTTATTGGTTTTGTAATCCATAAAAATGAATTCGCCCAATCCTTGCAATGAACTGTAAAACGCTTTACCACCATTTGCCAGGGTAAATTGGTCTACAAAATTGACTAAATAAGGATCACGCGCGATCATGAAAGTCGTCACTGGAATGTGTAACTTTTTTGCTTTTAATGCCAATGCCAATGTACGATTGACGATGGTGCGATCTAGTCCAAAACTATTTTTGAAATACTTTTTTCCTTTTTTGATACACGTAGGTTTTCCATCGGTGATCATCATGATTTGTTTGTTTGGATTTTTGCGCCGTTTCAAAATGTCCATAGCCAATTCCAAACCAGCTACTGTATTGGTATGATAAGGGCCTACTTGCAAATAAGGCAAGTCTTTTATTTGAATTTCCCATGCGTCGTCTCCAAATACAATGATATCCAGCGTATCCTTCGGATATTTGGTGATGATCAATTCGGATAAAGCCATCGCAACTTTTTTCGCGGGCGTGATCCTGTCTTCTCCATACAAGATCATGGAATGCGAAATATCAATCATCAAAACCGTGCTTGTCTGGGATTGGAAAAAGGTTTCATGAATGGCAAGGTCGTCTTGCGTTATTTGAAATTCTTCAATTCCGTGATTGATATGCGCATTTTTGATGGTTTCTGAGATCGAAATATTATCCAATTTATCACCAAATTCATAAGGACGCATTTCACTCGTAAATTCATCTCCCTGACCAGTTGACTTTGTATGGTGCTGACCACTTTTTGATTTCTTGAGTTGGTCAAAAATATCATCCAATGCTTTTCTCCTCAAAGCAATTTCCATCTTTGAAGTAGGTACAAAACTTGGAGACTGTGGATTGTCTGACTTTCCGATAAAACCTTTGTCCATCAAGTCTTGGATAAAATCACCAACGCCATAATCCGGGTCTGTCAATTTGTACTGTTTGTCCAATTGGGTCAGCCAGGATAAAGCTTCTTTCACATCACCTGAAGTATGCAGTAGCAACTCTTTGAAAAGATCCAAGAGTTTTTCGAATGGGTCTTGCCCATTTTGTTCCAGGTTATGTTCACTAAAATTAAAGCCGATCATTTGTTGTTCCTATATTTTGTGGACGTCAAGTGTTTAAGTTATTGACAAAATACACCGAGTCTGTGTAACAACAAAATAAGTGTCAGACGGTTTATGATTTTTTAACATACTTTGTCAAGATGACAATTTGTTGCCCCTCAACCTTACCTTCTATCTGTTCTGCATTGTCAAATACCAATCTTATTTTGCGCACCGCAGTTCCCCTTTTTGCAGTAAAGTTTGCACCTTTTACATTCAAATCCTGGATCAAGGTAACAGTATCTCCATTTTCCAAAACATTGCCATTGGTATCTTTGTGTATGAGTTGCGTTTGTTCTGTTTCTGCCCAAGCCAATGTTTCTTCATCCAAATAAAGCATTCCAGCCAAGTCATTTGCCCACTCCTCAGCAGACAATTTCTTCAAAGTACGATAGGCTACTACTTGCACCGCAGGCACTGTACTCCACATGCTTTCCGTAAGACATCTCCAATGATTGACATCAGCCGTAACGCCATTTTCCAACAAGTCAAGACAAGTCGAACAAACTACTATTTCTTCATTTTTAGGACTTACCGCAAAAGCCGTAAGATTATCAGCATTGGCACATAGTTCGCAAACATTGCCCGCTCTTTGTAATAGATCTTTCAAAAATTGATATTTTAATGAGGTGCAAATGTAGAATTATTCTGGAGGAAATGGGGGATGATCTTGGTTGGGGCTTATGTTAGAGATAATAGTCAAGGTAAAGGTATATGTGAAAACGCAAAATGAATTAAGTCATTTCCCCCCCAAATACCCCCTCAAAATCCCAAAAAAAGCATCAGCCTGCTCCTCCAATATCTCATGCCCACATTGCTCAATCACATGCATCTCACTGAAAAGTAAACTTTCTTTTTGTAGATAAAAAGTGGATTCTCCTTGGTCGTCTTGCCGGCCGTAGACAATGAAGGCAGGGATCTTTAGCTTTTTGAGTTTTGCGGTGATGTCCCATTTGGTTTCCAGAACCTCTTGGTCGATGATGGGAATGGGTTGGAAATTGAAGTTGTAAAAGAGGTCATTTATATTTTTAGGAGATATTTTGGATCGGTCATAATACATGGCTCTGACGTGGATATCGATGAAGGTCTTGTAGGCTAGGACTTCTTTGCTGTTTGGGTTTACCCTTTTCAAGGAGTCCAATTCTTTTTCTGTTTTGGTGGAGAATATCTTTTGCAATAGATACAGAGAATCAAGTTCTGATTGGGATCTTCTCGCGTATTGATTGTCAAACAAAACATTCCAGACTTTATGAGAGGGTGGTGCTGAACTAACCAATAGGAGATTGGAAATATGCTCTGGAAAATGGGCGGCATAATTCATGGCCAATAGCCCTCCCCAGGAAATTCCCATTAAAATGATTTTTTCGTCTCCTCGTTTTTGACGCAACAATTCAATATCTTCGGTATATTTCCCAATGTTTATGGTTGATTTATTGATAGGCATATGCCTGGATTTTCCAGATCCTCGTTGGTGCAGTAAAACACAAGTATAACGTGATTTGAGGCTGTCAATGATTAAATGATAGGGGTGGTCTGGCGCTTCACCTGGCCCTCCTGATAAAATGTAAAGGGCAGGCCCACTACCATGGGTTTCATAAAATAACTGGATGGAATCGTTATAAAAACTCTTCAGTTCTTGCGCTGAACCTATAGTAAAAGCCCATATCAAAAAAGCAGTAGATAAAAGTGTACGTAACATTGGAATCGGATTTAGGGGTGTCAACACTTATTAAATTACAAGGTGGATTTTCAGTGACTCCAAATATAAGAACTGGCCAACTTGTTTTTGATTTTTTCTTATAAAATGCTCTTTGTCCAATTTTGTGAATTAAAAGTATTTCTGCGAATATCACCAAAACAAAATATATTCTTAACTTCCAATTAATATCCTTTTTAGAGCATTGCAGCATGAGAAGATGAGGTTTTCCCATATCCAAGCAATTTTTCAATTAACATTTCAGCATGTTCTATATGAAACTAAAATTTAGCTTTTTTCTGCTTTTATCAATCATTAGCAATTATTCAATAAATGCTCAAATTGTAGATACATTTTTGGTGAAACCTTATCTTCAATATGGTACGAAAACAGGTATGTACGTTCTTTGGGAGACAGGCAGACCTTCTGTGGGTGAGGTAGAATTTACCAAGGCTAAATTGGGTACAGACAGCCTGGTATTTGACCAGAAAGTGACTTCAGCAGCTTTCAAAAATATCCATGAAGTCGCCATTGATAATCTTGAAGTGAACACCAAATATATTTATCGGGTAAGTTCAACAGATGATCAAGGAAAGAAAATCAATGGCGAAACAAGCACTTTTAAAACAGCTGTGAATGATGATGATTCCTTCAAATTTGTGATGATTGGTGACACTCAACGCAATGGACGTACTCCTTGGGCTTGGGAGAAAATAGCGCAGAAAGCATGGGAAGCAAGGCCTGATTTTCTGGTATTGGCTGGAGATTTGGTTGACCAAGGAAATAAAAAAACAGACTGGACAGAACACTTTTTTCCTTACGGAAATGTGGTCATGAAACGATATCCTGTTTATTCTGTTTTGGGTAATCACGAACAAGATTCACCAAATTATTATGCTTACATGCACAATCCGGAACCTGAGTATTATTATGCTTTCAAGTACGGAAATGCAGAATTTTTCATGATTGACACCAACAGAGATGTAACTGAAAACTCTGAACAATATAATTGGTTGGAGTGGGCATTGTCCAAAAGTAAAGCCAAATGGAAGTTTGTCATACACCACCATCCGCCTTATTCTAGTGACAATGATGATCATGGTGATACCAATATTGGATTATCGACTACTGGGACTAATGCAAGAAACTTGGTACCTTTATTAGAAAGATATGGGGTTGATTTTTGTTTATTTGGGCACACACATCTATACGAAAGAACTTTTCCAATTTTGAAGGATCAAATCAATATGAAAAATGGAGTGGTTTATATCAATTCTGGTGGAGCTGGCGGTGGCCTCGAAGATTTTGATCCTGTGCGCAATTGGTTCAGCGCAGAATTGAGGTCGACTCACCACTTTTGTACATTTTCGGTTTTTCAAGATCAAATTGAATTTAAAGCCATTGACTATGAAGGTCATGTCTTTGATCAGATACAATTCAAAAAAGATGAGCAAAAGATAACAGTGGCAGTTCCACCAGCTCCAAGAATTAAAAGTCAAAAACCAATATTCCAACATGAAACGGAAGTGAGTATGAATGCCATTGATGAAAATTATACCATTCGTTATACCTTGGATGGCAGCAATCCTGAAATGAATGATCTTCTTTATTCTGCGCCAATTAAGCTAAAAGAATCTACAAATATTAAAGCCAGTGCATTCGACCAAAAAGGAAACCAGAGTAGGGTAGTCAGTTTGTCCTTAAAGCAAATGGAACCATTACCTGCCATTAAATTAAAGAAACCGCAGAAAGGAATTTTATATACGTATTACGAAGGAAAATGGAAGGAATTACCCGACTTTTCAAAACAAAATAAAATCTCTGAAGGAAAAAGTAATTTGATTCAACTAGAAGGAATCAAACACAGAGCTGACCATTTTGGATTAGTTTATGACGGTTACATACAAATAGATGAAACTGATTCCTACACATTTTATACCTATTCGGACGATGGAAGTAGGCTTTTTATTGATGATCAGTTAGTGGTTGATGCCAATGGAAATCACAGCATGTCCTATTATTATGGTACAACCATTCTTGAAAAAGGATTTCATAAAATCAAAGTGGAATATTTTGAATCGACAGGATCGGAAGGTATTACTGTTGGGACTATGCATGGGGAAGAAAAAATGCCCATTCCTCCATTTAAGTTGTTTACAGAATAGAATTATCTTTTAAACAGATTGTTTAAGTATAAAATGAGCATATATCACTAAATTAAAATATGAAAAAGTTGTTATTGAATAATAATGCCCTAGGAAACCATTTTAAAAGGTCAATTACCTTTAACAACCTTTCCTATATCTGCCATTTAATTTTATAATTTTATAACTGTCACTCTTCCAGAAGTTATGCCTCGTTTTATACCACCTGCAATACAGACCGGAGGGTCAAGGCAATGTTCATGATATGCCTCCACAGTTATAATTTCATTCCTATTACAATATATATAGCAATGGTCTTTAATATCTAAACCACTGATAAAGTCCCTACGCGTGCCACCATTTACTTTTATACGTATGCGACCATTTCTGAGTCCTCCTCCACCAATAATTCCTATATCAGCCCAATTCACGATAAATTCAACAAGATAAATTCCTTCCACTGGGGCAACAAACTGGTTTGTTGTTTCATTTACAAATTCTTGCTCATTTGCGTCACCCAAATCATCAGTTTTATTGGAATGATCAAAGACAATATAAGTAAATTCGAGACGAGTATCGGAAGCATAAGGGATTTCTTGATCTACAGTTTCAATTTCAGCACCAATATTATCAAAACCCCATTTACCAAGTTTAGTGTCTCGATCAGTATTTAAAAGCACCATCCCTGGCTCTGATAATGAAGAGGTTTCTATATTTAAACCTTGGTCACTAACTGCAAAAATATCAGAGTCTCCTATCTCTGAATCAGAGTTTCTTACTCTAAATATCTTTCCAGGATTATCAGATAATATATCTAAATTTACTTGAGGATCTTTCCTACCAATTCCAACATTTCCATCATTGGTTATGACCATCCGTTCAGTAAGTGCATTCATACCTAAAGTGGTGCTACCTGTAAAAAAACTTAAGCGGGCTTCATTGGAATTTTCACCAATTGTACCTATTCGTCCTGTCAGGAAGTTATTGGATGCGCCAAATAGAAGGGAAGTTCTTGCTCCTGTTTGAAGAGGTGAAATAGAAAGGATGGTCATGTTTTCTTTTGCTCTTAAGCTGTTTTCAAAAATTCCTCCGCCAGTAAAAAAAGTTCCTGCATCTGCCCACATTTTTATTTTTCTGTCTTGTCCAAACTCATCTAATCCACCACCAACAATACTCAGTGTATTTATGTCCCCAAAGACATCCATACCAATTTTGCCGTTATCCTCATTAGTCACCCCAGGTAAATATTTACCAAATTTTATTGTTCCGTGATTCATAACTGCCATATTGCCATTTAATTCTAGCTTTTCATTTGGTTGTGTGGTTCCTATTCCAACATTTCCATCATTTAAAATTGAAATATGTTCGGTCAATGCAGGAATTCCTCCCTCTTCAGAAGTAAAACCTGTTGAAAATCCCATTCTTGCAGTATTGGCGCTTTCGCCTATGGTTTTGATTTCTCCAGTTATGTAATTTGGCCCTCTGAATTGTAAAATTGGCGATACCCCTAGTGCTAATGGACCAGTATTTTGGATTTCTATTTTATTTTTTACTTTGATTTCTTTTTCGAAACTTGCATTTCCTGTAAAAGCTGTTCCACCATCTGCCCAAATTTTCACTTTCCTGTCTTGCCCAAGAATATTGGTGCCTCCACCAACAATACTCAATGTATTAGATTCGCCAAACACATCCATACCTATTTTACCATTGTGATCGTT
>JAKQLF010000034.1 GCA_029567325.1 Bacteroidota bacterium
CTATAAAACAATTAAAAAATTCATTAAAAACTAAAGGGAAATGTTTGATCATCAATGCAATAGAATAAAGGTTTATCATTTTATTTGAACTAATGACTTTTCGGAGTGGACTCAAGGTTAGATTTAGTGAACAGAGTTAAGTTGGTTGATTGAAAAATTAAGAGATTGACTTCTTTTTATTTTAATGCCTTAAATATTCATAACCAAATAATAAATTCGTTTTGGCTATGAACATATTTTTCTATTTTTACACCAAATTCATTAAAATCCAACCTTATGAAGCATATTTTTGCCATCACTACCCTATTTTTCTCTATGAATCTTATTGGACAAGACAAACCAAAATGGGATGTAAATAATCCTCCTGGCATCTCCAAAGAAGTTTCTTTTTCTACCAATGAAGGTACTTGGATGAATCTTGATGTCAGCCCTGATGGCAATACGGTCGCATTCGATATGCTAGGAGATATTTATACGATGCCTGTATCAGGTGGCACCGCAACGGCTATACGTTCAGGTCTTGCTTGGGAAGTACAGCCAAGATGGAGTCCCGATGGCAAGAAAATATTGTTCACTAGCGACTCTGCAGGTGGAGACAATATATTTCACATGGATGCAGATGGAAAAAATGTAAAACAAATAACCAAAGAAAGTTTCAGATTGCTCAATAATGCCATATGGATGCCTGATGGTCAATACATTATAGCTAGAAAACACTTCACATCTGGCAGATCGCTTGGCGCGGGCGAAATGTGGATGTACCATATCTCAGGTGGCGAAGGCATACAACTGACCAAAAGAAAAAATGATCAGCAAGATGTAAATGAACCAACGATTTCTCCTGATGGGAAGATGCTTTACTACAGTGAAGATGTGTATCCTGGAGGATATTTTCAATACAATAAAGATCCCAATAGCGAGATTTTTGTGATCAATAGTTACAACATGGAGACAGGCGAAACCAAAAGAGTTACTGGTGGACCTGGTGGTGCATGCCGTCCACAAATATCAAATAAAGGTGATAAAATTGCTTATGTACGTCGTGTAAGAGAAAAATCTGTGCTTTATATATATGAAATTTCGACGGGAAAAGAATGGGCTATTTATGAAGGACTCAGCAAAGACCAACAAGAAGCGTGGACGGTATTCGGTATTTACACAGGTTTTGACTGGATGCCGGATGATAAAGAAATCGTCATCTGGGCAAAAGGTAAAATCATAAAGATCAATATTGCTGATAAAAAAGCTACGGACATCCCTTTTACAGTCAACGCCAAACACAAACTAATGGAAACCGTGCAGTTTGAAAACAAAGCGTATGAAGAAGCATTTGATGTGAAAGTACTTAGAAATGCAATCACGTCTCCTGATGGTAACAAACTAGTATTCAGTGCATTGGGCTATTTATATGTATCACAAAATGGTAATACACCCGAAAGATTGACAAAAGGAACAGACTTCGAAGCAGAGCCACAATTTAATGCAAAAGGTGATCAAATTGTTTATGTGACCTGGAATGATGAAAGCTTAGGCAAAATACAAATATATAATCTGAACACTAAAAAATCAACGGTCGTCACCAAAGAACCTGCCATCTATCGCACGCCATCATTCTCTCCCGACGGCAAGCAAATCGTCTATCGCAAAGAAGGTGGCAATGGTCATCAAGGTTATCAATATAATACAAATTCTGGAATATACACCGCTGATATCAATGGTGAAAATGCCGAATTAATCACACAAGAAGGAGAAAAACCAATGTTCTCAGCAGATGGGTCTGAAATCTATTTTACCACAGGTGGATTTTTGTTTGGTTCTATCGCCAAAGCTTTCAAAAAATATAGTTTCAAAACTAAAAAGACAGAAGTTGTTTTTAATACGAGTTACACGACCAATTTTGTCCCAAGTCCTGATAATAAATGGGTAGCCTTTACAGAATTGTACAAAGTATATATCGCTCCGATGCCAAAAACTGGTCAACCTATCGGACTCTCTGCCAAAACCAAAGCTGTTCCTGTTGCACAAGTGGCACGTGATGCAGGTATTAATTTGCATTGGTCAGCAGATAGCAAAAGCTTGCATTGGACATTGGGGAACGAATATTTTACAGAAAGCCTTAATAGAAGATTTCTATTCCTAGAAGGTGCGCTTGACTCAATCCCACCGATAGATACAGTAGGAACAAAAATTAGTTTGACTATCAAAACAGACAAACCAAAAGGAAAAATCGCCTTCAAAAATGCCAATATCATCACCATGGAAAATGATAAAGTCATTAAAAATGGTATCGTACTTGTAGAAGAAAACATCATCAAATACGTGGGTCCTGCATCAGGTGTAAAACTAGATAATAACACCAAAATCATTGATGTCAAAGGCAAAACGATCATGCCAGGATTAATAG
>JAKQLF010000038.1 GCA_029567325.1 Bacteroidota bacterium
TCTAAGCTCATTGTAAGTATGCCACCACTCCTGAATTGCCTCATTGAGTTGATCCAGATTCTTGAACCATTGCAAATTTAAACACTCGGTTCTCAAGGTGCCATTGAGTCGTTCCATCAAGCCATTTTGGGATGGTTTGCCTGGTTGAATGAACCAGATATCAATTCCTTTATCATTGGCCCATTCCTGGAGGTGATCCGCAATAAACTCTGGACCATTATCACAACGAATGTAAGCTGGCTTACCGCGCCAAGCGATCACCTGATCCAATACCTTGGTTAAGGTTTTTGCCGTAATGCTAAAGTAAGCCTCTGTCCACAGTGCTCTTCGAGAACGTTCATCCATGATATTGATCACACGTATTTTTTTGTCTTCTGACCCCACGACCCAATCGCTGACAAAGTCCATCGCCCAGCCCTCATTGATGCCATTTGGAGCCTGCAAATCCAGATAATCCCGACGAATCTTTGGCCGTTTGGGCTTACGACGTAAGTGTAATTGTTCCTCTTTCCAGATACGATAGACCTTTTTGTGGTTCCATTTCATGCCTTGATTGCGCAGAAAATAGAACACTAGCCAGAAGCCCCAAGCAACAAACCGATTAACAGTTTGATGCAATTGCTGAGCGATCAGTTGATCTTTTTCCTCAGGCCGATTGCCTCGCTTCCGATCATGATAGGTCTGTCGACGGATGCCCAGAACTTTACTCTTTCGACGAAGGCTGTGTTGCTTCAAGGTATCCATCAGCTCTTCTTTTCGTCCTGGGCTTGCCACTTTTTTAGCAGATCGTATCCTTCTTGTAGAATTTCATGATCAATACTCAACTCCGCAAACATCTTTTTGAGCCGCTTATTTTCCTGCTCAAGGTCATGGAGTCGGCTTTTGGTCTCATCTTGTTGAATGGCCAAGGCTTGCTTCCACTTGTACAACGTGGCTGGACTAATTTGGTGTTTACGACAGATTTCTTCGACGCTTTTGCCGCCATCTTGTTCAGCTAGGATAGCCAACCGTTGACTTTCACTGAATTTACTCCTGCGCATTCTTTTTTGTTTTTAAAGTTAGAAAATTTATTCCAATTTTCTACTCCTTTTTGGTTGCGCCTAGGGGGAAGTGGACACCGCCAGTAATTTCAACGGCGTCACCTTTTTTCAGGTCTTTGGCAAAATGGGCTGCTTGTGCACGAAATACCAGCACATCATGCCAGATGGAGTCTTTGTCTTTCCATTTTACTTCACCTGTTTTTTCGTCTACTTCCGGGTAGCTGTCGGTTGTTGCGACCCTCAAAGCAATGAAGCTTTTTCCGTCTTTGCTGATTGATTTATGCCCTTCTCACATAATCTAACGGTTAGCTTGCTGCCGTGTCGCCATGCGTTGGCTTTGCGGGCTGACTGCTCGGCGGTATGGGCAGCAAGTTGGGGTTCGGTGCTAGATTAAAGTCTTTTTTCATTAATTAAAATTCTCCACTTTGATTTCAATTTTTTCTCTAAATCGTTTGCTTGCTTATTAAAAGTATGAATTTTATTTAGAGTAATGTTCTTTAGTTCAACTTTAAATGTATAATTTATTTCATTTATTTTTAATTTACACATTATCATTGCCCACTCAGACAAATCTGATTGAGATTGATTATTTCCAATCTTATTCCAAACCTTTAAATACTCTTTAAAGGTTTCATTTGCAGATTCAAATTCACCCAAATATAATAGATTTAAAGCTGTTGCATATTTTGCATTTGCAAGTATTGAGTTTTTTTCATTTAAATCAGCAAATGTTATTTTATTAGTACTTATTGAGTCACATATTCCTTCATATGCTTTCTTAGAATCATTAAACCTTCCTTCTATGAAGGATGTACATGCATATTCATGGATTGGATTTGTTTCTCTAATGTATCCTCTTGAAACAATCACCGAGGGGTCTAACGAGGAAGAATAGTAATTATATAAACTTAAATTTGAATAATTATTTTTCGCAAATAAAAACCCAAGTGCCACGATAATTAATATCAAGGAAGATATAAATATTTTGTGTTTGGCAAAAGTATTTCTGGGTACTTTATACTTTTTTACTTTGATTTCTTTATCTACATTTTCTCCCAAAAAACCTATGAGTGCTTTTACAATTCTATTGGTTTCATTTTCTTTGTCAATCAGCCCTAATGCCTTATCTCTAGATATGGAATTAAATTGATTAAGTAGTAAATATATGTCATCTATTTGCTTTATTTCAGTCATTTCAAAGTATTCAATAGATGACTCTAAGGCCTCTTTGGTTTTTCCTTCAGATATTAATTTTTTTATTTCTTTTATCATTTTTATTCTGTTTTATTTCTTGCACTGAACAAACGCACTACAGTACTTCACCTTTTACTTATTCACCTCAAGGTTCGTGTATTTCTGTTTAGTTTGTACTTTTTCAATGACCAATTGAACCAGACTAAACCTTTGGGATCAGAGTAATAGAGAGTAAGATAATTTGGCCTTGAAAATATGCACAGATACCCAGTTCTGCAAGTAAGTGTGGAAATAAATTTAATGATCATCAACCGATTAAGAGCCGGGCTTTTGTTGCCGCCCATTCTGGACAAAATAAAGAGAGGGGCAATCAAGCCCCTGCTCTATTGCCGATTACTCAGAAACGGCATCCATAGCCTCATCTACTTCTTTACCAAGCAGACTGCCTTGCTTGTGGTACTCAATTTTCTCAACATAGTTGGCAATGATTGAAGCTTGTCTGCGGGTAAACCCTTTCTCATCTTTGAATGCTTTGTAAGCAATGCCGCCAGTAATTTCAACGGCGTCACCTTTTTTCAGGTCTTTGGCAAAATGGGCAGCTTGTGCGCGAAATACCAGTACATCATGCCAAATGGAGTCTTTGTCTTTCCATTTTACTTCACCTGTTTTTTCGTCTACTTCCGGGTAGCTGTCGGTTGTTGCAACCCTCAAAGCAATGAAGCTTTTTCCATCTTTGCTGATTGATTTTGCGTCTTGACCTAGGTATCCGTTCAGTTCTATTTTGTTGTTGATAGCCATAAATACTCCTTATAATTGATTGTTGTGTTTTAGTTCGTTTTCCGGGAAAGGAAAAGTGTTTTCTCGCTTATGTAGGCTTACACTTTCCTTTTTTCGGGGTTGTTGTGGATTTTGGGATGATTGCTTGAATTGGGGTTGACCTCCTTCATGTTAGATTAAGATTTTTTTTGGCTTCGGCTGAAAGCTCGTCTTTAAAGCCTTCTTCTCCTGTCTCAAAGTCAGTGTAAAAACTTTCCAGTTTATCATCATTGAGCATAGCCACTTGAAATTCTGAATTGGTCAGAAATACATAGCCGGAATGAGTATTGAACATGATGGTGACTTCCTCTTCATAAAAATCTTCTGGTAAACCTTGTTCTCTCCAGGCTTTGAGTAGTTCTTCGGCCATTTTTCTTTCACGGCTTCCGAATTTGGTTAAGTCTGTGGTTGTAGTCATAAATACCTCTTGGGTTTTGGGTTTAATAAGCAAATCGCTTATGAACCCTTGCCCTGTGGCGAACATGGGGTAGCAAGTGTCATAGAGGTGGGGAATCACCCGGTCTGCACGGAATGGAGTGAAACGAAGTGGAGGAAGATTGGGGAAACTTCTTGACAGGCGCGTGGGCGAAGCTCTAGGATGTTTCATACTTTAGTCAAATAGCAAAAAGCGATGAAATTTTAAAGGGCTATTAACATAAATTGAATAATTATCTTATTTTTGTTAGGAAAAATTTACAATTGATGTCAACAGAAAAAGGAAAATCAAAATTTTGGAGTGGGATTGTTCTATTAGGCGGAGGAATTGCTGCTTTCTTTGCTTTTTTAGGTAGCATTGCAGAGTCTACTGGCTATACAATACCAGAAGCCTTTGGTAATTTGGTCGAAAAAAAAGATTGCCCTATTCCAAAAGTTATAGGGCTTAGCGAGCTAGTGGCAAGAGAAGAACTAAAAGAAAACCATTTTAAATTTGAGGTAGAATACGTTACTGTTAATATTGATAGCTCAATTGGAAAAGTTCTTGACCAACATCCTTTCTATGGAACCCAAGCAAGATGTGGAAGAACTGTAGTTTTGCAAATAGGATCGCCAAAACATACTAATTTGCCACTTCAACAACAAGCTCAAGAAGAGAAAGAAACGCCTTATTTAAAATATTTATTCTTCATAATCGTAGGGTTTGCATTGATCTACTTTCTAAGCCATACTAGTGACTTTTTTGGATTTTAACCGCGACGAACTCTTCGAATCATGCTATACATAAATAGGCCTACCCCTAAATCATCAAGCCATCCAAAAAAAGGGAGCACGTCTGGAATAAAGTCGATTGGGAAGATTATATAAATGGCACCTAAAATTAAAACGACTATTAGCTTTATAAATTTGCCAATGATGTAAACAATTCTTAAAATGAATAGCCCAAAAGATTCGGGGTCGTCTTTGATTTTTTTTCCGACAAAAAAGGCTATCACCAGAATACCAATACCATACAATATGTTTTCATACGAAAGGCTCATAACACTAGTTTTTAAAGGTTATAAAAGCAAAAGTGGTTTAGTCTCTCATGTTTACTAACAAATAATTAGTCGACCCTGAGAAACCCTATTCCCCAATAGGACTTGTTTAGAAGCTCTGTTGTGAAGAGGTTCATCTCCAGCCCAAAATTGGCGTAGCGAAGCATCTGACGAGGCAGCACAAGCCCTCCCAGGTGTAAAAAA
>JAKQLF010000040.1 GCA_029567325.1 Bacteroidota bacterium
GCTGTAACCAGATTAAATCACAAGCTTGTAAGAATTCTCAAAGCATCGGTATACCAAGACGAAAATCTTTCAACTAAAAATTATAAACCGGGTCAAATATTGCTTTTCAAAGAGCATGAAATAGTGGTTTCGACCTTGAACTATGGATTACTAATGATCGAATTAATTTATATTGACGAAGGCTTTTTCCATGCTTCTATATTGAGCAGTTTGGGTTTTTTCATCGGTCACCAGTTTTCTGAAATTTATTAGGCAAGTAGAAATACCTGATTTTGCAAATTCACACGATTTTAATGTTAAAGTTTTAAATTAAATAAATTTTCATTTTATATTTAGCAGAGTTTTTTTGACGTATATTTTTTATATACTCATTTCGATTTTATTTTTTAATAATTAACTTAATTAACCATGTCAGCACCTTACGTAGGAGAAATTAGAATATTTGCCGGAAATTTTGCACCAGCTGGTTGGGCCTTTTGCGATGGATCATTAATTGCCATTTCAGAAAATGATACTTTATTTAACCTCATAGGGACCACATATGGAGGTGACGGCCAACAAACATTTGCTCTTCCCAATTTGAGCAGTAGGATGCCACTTCACATGGGCCAAGGGCCAGGGCTTTCAAATTATGTCCTTGGAGAAATGACGGGGGTAGAATCAGTCACACTTAACGTAAATCAAATTCCTGCTCATACCCACGTCCCAACTGCCAATTCGGCGTCATCCAGTGATAGCCCAGCGGGAAATGTCTGGGCATCAGCAAGTGTGGTTGCTCCTTATGCTGCCCCTCCGGCAACTGCCCAAATGAATGCAGCTTCAGTAGGCGGTGCAGGTGGAAGTCAGCCCCACGAAAACATGCACCCTTTCTCAGTAGTGAATTTTATTATTTCACTGTTTGGAATATTTCCTACTCAAAATTAACCCAATTTAAAATCCACAAATCTAAAAAAAATGTCAGATCAATATTTATCGCAGATTAATATATTCTCTTTTGGTTTCGCACCAAAAGGTTGGGCTCTGTGTAATGGACAATTGCTTCCCATAAACCAAAATCAGGCTTTGTTTTCTTTACTCGGAACAACTTTTGGTGGCGATGGGAGAGTGAATTTCGGACTTCCAGATTTACGCAGTAGGGTGCCCATGCATTTTGGCGGCAATTTCACACTTGGACAGAGGGGTGGATCAGAGGCAGTCACGTTATCAATTCCAGAAATGCCCGCACATACACATATAGCAACGGGTAGTTCCAATGCACCAAATACAGGTACACCTGCTAATAATTTCTGGTCGAGCAATACCAGTTATAAACCATACAATGCAACACCCAATGAGACAATGTCTCCACAGGCTATTTCGACCGTTGGTGGATCACAGCCACATAATAACATATCACCCATCTCTACACTCAATTTTTGTATAGCCTTGCAAGGTATTTTTCCTTCTCAAAATTAATCACCTAAAAATCAATAATAGATATGTCTTCAAATCAATTTGTCGCTGAAATAAGAATGTTTGGTTGCAATTTCGCACCCAGAGGTTGGGCAATGTGTAATGGGCAATTGCTTCCTATAAGTCAAAATACTGCTCTTTTTTCCTTATTAGGAACTAATTATGGGGGTGATGGCAAAAGTACCTTTGGTTTGCCCAATTTACAGGGGAGTGCTCCAATGGCAAGTGGGCAAGGTGCTGGACTTTCTGAAAGATACCTTGGAGAAATCGGAGGTTCAGAATCTGTAACATTACTAACCTCAGAAATTCCTTTTCATACACATACTGCCAACGCCAAAACTGGAGGAAATGCATCAGACCCAAATGGATTGATCTGGGCCAATCCTAGTGGTCGACCTGGTCCCAATTTTTTTACTGACGCTGTTGGAACACCGCAACCAATGAGTCCTAATGCTCTTCAGGTCACTGGATCAAGTTTACCGCATAATAATCTGATGCCATATTTGGTAATCAATTTTTGTATTGCGCTACAGGGTATTTTTCCCCCAAGGCCATAAAAATCTCATTTGTAAGGCTATTTATATGGCTTTCTAGTGTTAAAGTGTTGACTTTTTATAATTGAACTAAAAATTATAACGTAGTTTGCACCCAAATTGCTTTTAATCAATTTATTGATTAAGTTATGTATACCATACTCCATACTCATGAACAATAATTCATTCCCAATGATAAAGAAAGGACTAGTCCTCATTGTAGCTTTTTTGCTTTGTATTAATTTATTTGCAGCAACATTTAATGTTAATACTACCAATGATACTCATGCAGTTACACCTTTAGCAGGAACTGGACTAGATGCATCTGGAAATATTTCTTTCAGATCTGCCATCGAAGCAGCAAATGCAGTGGGTGGCAACCATACCATCAATGTGCCGGCTGGAACATATAATCTTACATTGGGTATGATTATTATGTTTGACAGGGTGCAGAACATTACCATTATTGGTGTCAGCCCTGCCAATACCATCATCAATATGACGAATACTCTACAAGATCGAATTTTATTGATTGGAGATTCTGGAACACAAGCAAATATGGTGACATCCATCAGTAATATGACTTTCCAAAATGGAAGGTTGGCAGCAGACAACTTTGGAGGTGGTGCAATAATCGCAGGAGGGCCTAGCTGTGCTTTAACTTTAACAAATTGTATTTTTTCAAATA
>JAKQLF010000047.1 GCA_029567325.1 Bacteroidota bacterium
CGTAACAAACATAGTTGGTGGAGGTACTTTGGCAGGCAGTACTTTGACATGGAATGTAGGAACAATAGCACCGGGTCAAAGCAAGACTTTGACCTATCAGGCAACAGTGGTGCCACCAACAACAACGACATCGTACAGAAACGTGGCACAAGTAACTGGTCAAACAGAAAAAGACTTTGACAGTACGCCAGGAAGTTTACTACCAAGTCAGACACCGTCTGAAGACGATGAAGATACAGTAGACTTGAAGCCTCTAATTGTGGATCTAAGTTTGGACAAAAGTGCAAACAACATAACACCTTTCGTAAATGATTCTGTGACATATACACTTGTTGTTTCAAATGCAGTTGGTAGAGATACAGCGCATAGTGTGATGATACAAGATTTGTTGCCTAATGGTATTACTTTCGGTAGAATAGTTTCAGGTACTGGTGGTAGTGTGAGTGGAAGTATTTTAAGTTGGAATGTTGGAGTTGTTGCCCCAGGTGCTTCTAAGGCACTGACCTATAAAGTAAAAGTATTACCTCTTAGCACAACCAGATCTTATAAAAATGTGGCGCAAGTAGTTTCATTGACAGAAAAAGATATTGATAGTAATCCAGGAAGTTTATTACCTTCTCTAAATCCTTCTGAAGATGACGAAGATACTGTAGTGCTTTATCCTGTTATGATTGATATCAGTTTAGTGAAGTCTGTCAGTAACATCAGACCAAGCGCTGGTGATACAGTTACTTATACATTAGCTCTAAGCAACGCACCAGCAATGGGTACTGCAACTGGAGTTTCAATACAAGATTATCTACCTAATGGTATTACCTTCGTACCAGGAAGCTTAAGTGCTGGAACTTTCTCCAATGGTGTCATAACCATTAGTAATCAAACGGTAGCGCCAGGTACTACGATCAATTTCACTTATAAAGCGAAAGTAAATACACTGACAACAACCAATAGCTACAGAAACTTAGCTCAGGTTATTGCCCACACCCAACCTGATTTGGATAGCGAGCCTGGCACCTTACTGCCTAGCCAGTCACCAACACAAGATGATGAATCAGAAATCACACTCGATCCGCTTTCTGGCTCAAATGTGACCTGGTACCAAGACCTCGACAACGACAACTTCGGCAACTCTGCAGTGACCATACAAAGTCCTACAAAGCCTGTTGGTTATGTAGCTGTAGGTGGTGATTGTAATGACAATAACAACACGGTTTATCCGGGTGCTCCTGAGATTTGTGACGGCATTGATAATGATTGTGATAATTTAGTTGATGGACTTGATCCTTCATTTGCTCCAGATTTGGTTGTAACCAATACCAATGATAGCGGTGATGGAAGTTTGAGAAAAGCTATTGAATGTGCAAGACCAAATGATATCATCACTTTTGGGCCAGCCGTTCAAAATGCAACGATAAACCTCACTTCAGTAAAACTTTTGATCAACAAAAACCTGACCATTAAAAATACTGGAGCAGGTATAGTTTACATCTCAGGTGTGGCTATTCCAACCGTTTTCGACATTGTATTGGGAAGTACATTGTCATTAGAAAATTTGAGAATTCTCAGCAATGCAAGCGCAACACCGGTGATCGAAAACTACGGTACACTGAATGTGACAGATATACAATTAATTTCTCCTGTAACAACATATCCTAAAGTACTCAACAAAGGTATGTTGGTGATATGGGGATCTTATTCAATGAAAAAGCAGTAGTAATCCTCTGGGGAAATGCACATTATTGTGTGTTTCCCCACATTTTTATCAATCACTATTAATGAGGAATAGCTAAATTTTTCTTTTAAAAGTTATATTTTTCTTTCCACAAGGTTTTGAGATAAAAACTCAATTTTTCTTCGCTTTGATTTTTGCCCGGAATGTAAAAACTGGTTCCACTCAATTCATCAGGGAGAAATTCCTGAGCCACAAAATTGCTGCCAAAATCATGGGCATATTTGTAGTCTTTTCCATAATCCAATTTTTTCATCAATGCTGTTGGCGCATTTCTCAAATGTAATGGAACGCTGAGATTGGGATTCTGACGTACAGCAGCTATTGCTTTATCTATGGCAACATAAGCAGAATTACTTTTTGGTGAAGATGCCAGATAAATTACACATTCCGACATGATGATCCGGGCTTCAGGCATGCCTATTTGATGTACAGCCTGGAAACAACTATTAGACATCAATAAAGCATTGGGATTGGCCAAGCCGATATCTTCTGCAGCCAAAATGATCATTCTCCTACAAATAAAAAGTGGGTCTTCACCCCCTTCTATCATTCTTGCCATGTAAAATAATGCCGCATTAGGATCTGAACCACGAACTGACTTAATAAAAGCCGATATAATATCATAATGAAATTCCCCAGTTTTATCATACAAACTTCGGTTTTCACTGATTGTTTGTTCTACCTTTTGGTTTGTAATTTCAATTTCCTCATGGACATAATATTGATTGACTATCAATTCAAAAATATTCAATAATCTCCTTGCATCACCACCAGAAAAAGAAAGCAGTGCTTCATATTCTTTTATAGTTATTTTTCTTTTTGAATATAAAATATCCTTTGCAATAGCTCTATCGACAATGGCCTTAAGTTCATCAACAGAAAAGTGCTCAAGTGTGTAAACTTGGCATCTGGAAAGTAAGGCAGGAATGACTTCAAAGGATGGGTTTTCTGTAGTCGCCCCAATAAGTTTGACCGTTCCCTTTTCAACTGCCCCTAAAAGTGAATCTTGTTGAGATTTACTAAATCTATGGATTTCATCTATGAATAAAATTGGAGACCTATTGTCAAAAAACTTGAGCTTGTCTGCTTTCTCAATGGCTTCACGAATGTCTTTCACGCCACTATTAATTGCAGATAATGACACCATTGGGATTTTCAATTCATTTGCGATCAAACTTGCCAAAGTTGTTTTACCTGTTCCGGGTGGACCCCAAAGAATCATTGAAGGAATATTTCCTGATTTTATCGCGTTTCTGAGGACTTTTTGCTCGCCTAATAAATGCGACTGACCAACATAAGCGTCAAGGTCTTTGGGACGCATACGCTCTGCAAGTGGAATATTAGTCGACATATTTTATTGATTGAAAAGACAATATCTACCTTTTTATTGAAAAGGAAATGAAGCGCATTAAATAAAAACAAAAATAATATTGAAATCGATTGAAAGGAATCAAGAGTCTATTCTTAATTGCCTACAGGTACGTTGTGGAAATTTTTGCTATACCTCCTCCAGGGAATCGTTTTGTAATTATTGGTAGCAAAGTATTGAATAATCATGTCCATTTCAATACAATTTTTATAACCATCAAGTGCTTGTATAACTTTTAGATTCTCATCAATGATGACTATCGATGGAAATGAAAGTTTACCGCTCAATAACTCTGCCGCAAGTTCGTGATAACCT
The DNA here is from genome assembly GCA_029567325.1 of Bacteroidota bacterium. Taxonomy (GTDB): domain Bacteria; phylum Bacteroidota; class Bacteroidia; order Chitinophagales; family Saprospiraceae; genus JADKBO01. Next base: position 3,417 of record JAKQLF010000047.1, read on the forward strand.
TGTGGGTAGGCTTTCACATAACTGTATTCTACATTATTATATTCTATTGGATTTTTGTATTGTGCATCAAATTTTACGGGATAGTAGTTTTCGTTGATGTATTTGGCAATTTTGTCTTCAGATAGGGTTGTATTTTCCAAATGTTTGCACCATTTACACCATTCAGTATAAACATCTACAAAAATTTTCTTCGGTTTAGATTCACTTTTTTTCAGTGCATCCTCAAAAGACATCCAACGCACTTTGTTTTGCGCCTTCAATTGATGATGGAATGTAAAGAAAACAGCAACCGCAACTATGAAAAATACCCTCATTTAATTCCTTTAATCCAAATTGATTATTGATTCTCAAATTTAATATGTCAAAGTAAAGAACTCCAAATAGTTAACGATACTTAACCATGTATTTATAAATAATTTAACTTTTTTTCGATTTTATTCCTTCTTTTTGACAATCCTAAGCCTATCACCGAATAGGAAAGTTTCGTTTACACATTTTCCTTCTATTTTAGAGGCTTTGACAAGTTCTTGATATCCTTGGTTTTGAAGGGGCACTTTTGTGGTGATAATTCTTCCTTCGTTCCACAATCCAGCTTCAATAAATTGTCTGATGGTTGCAGTTCCACCTTCAACCAAGATGCTATTTATTCCCATTTTAAACAAAACCTCCAAAGTTTCTTTGAGTGAATATTTGCAAACGTTTACCAAAGTTACGTTTTCTGATACATTTTCATCCTTGATCTTGTTTAATATAATCGTATTTGCTACTTCGTTGTAAATATGGTTACTTCGTGGAATCACTAGGTTTGCGTCCCAAATTACTCTTACAGGATTTTTCCCTGGCCACAATCGGGTATTTAAGGAAGGATTGTCTAGTATAGCTGTGCGACTACCAATCATGATGCCATCAACCTCCGATCGCCATTTGTGTGAAAGGGTAGTGGAGAATTGATTCGATAACCAGATTTTTTCAGACAGACTACCGATGAAACCGTCTGAAGATTCAACAATTTTTAAAATGATATATGGAATTTTTTTTAAATTGGCCACAAAGGGTTCAATCAAAGCATCACCTTTTTCACCTTCTATTCCAGCCAAAACTTCAATTCTATTTTCTTTTAATTTTTGAATGCCACTTCCATTCACCAGTTGATTGGGATCTTTGGAACAAATCACAACCTTTTTTATTTTTTCAGCTATGATTCGATCAGCACATGGCGGAGTTTTTCCAAAATGAGCACAAGGTTCTAAACTTACATACATGGTTGCCCCTTCAATCAAATGTTTTTTCGAAGCAGGAACACTTTCAAAAGCTTCGATTTCTGCATGAGGTCCTCCATATTTTTTGTGATAACCTTCGCCAATAATTTTACCAGCGGCAACAATAACAGACCCCACTTTTGGATTAGAACCAGTTTGACTGCCGGCCAAAGCTGCAAGTTCCAAACATCGGTTGATGTATAGACTGTCTTGCATATTATTGCATTTTTAATAAAGCTTCAACAACCTGATCTACTTCTTGTAGTGTGTTGAAATGGGAAAATGAAAATCGTACCGTTTTTCTTTGGCTGGGGTGACCAATAGCAATTAACACATGACTGTCATGCTCGATTCCAGAGCTGCAAGCACTTCCGGATGATGCACTTATACCGTGAATATCCAGGTTAAAAATTAACAAATCACCTTTTTCACCAGCATCAAAAGAAACTGAAGAGATGTGCGGTAATCTACTTCTTGCCCCAGAAGCATTGATTTTTGCAGTTGGTATTTTCTCTAAAAGCTGGTTTTCGAAGTTGTCTCTTAGTAGAGAGACCTTTGCTACATTTTCTGATCTGTGGATGGCATACAGTTGCAATGCTTCAGCCAATCCAGCAATACCCACCGAATTTTCTGTTCCAGCTCGCATATTTCTTTCTTGCGCCCCTCCCAAAATCAATGGCTGAATGATGTTTTCAGCGTTCATGTAAAAAAAACCAACACCTTTGGGGCCATGGAACTTATGACCAGAACCAGAAATGAAACTCAAAGGTGTTTTTTGAACATCTATTTCCATCTTGCCAATAGTTTGGACCATGTCACTGTGGAAATACGCTCCATTTTCTCGACAAATGGCAGCAATCTTATCAATGTCTAGCAAAGTCCCAACTTCATTGTTACCATGCATAAGTGACACTAGCACTTTGCCATGGATTTTGTTTTCAAGGATCAAACTTGCTATAGTAGCAGATTCAATTTCAGCATTATGATCCACATCAACAAAGATGACATTTACAGACTCCTCAGATTTCAGTCTTTCCAATGTTCTTAATACACAATCGTGTTCAGTTGGACTAGAGATGATGGTTTTCACACCTAAATCCTTTACTGATCTCATTAATATGGTATTATTAGCTTCTGTTGCACTGGAGGTAAAAAAAATTTCACCAACAGAAGCATTGATGATTTTAGCTACTTTTTTACGAGCCTCCTCAACAATTGACTTGGCCTTCCTTCCATGAGAATGTATTGAAGATGGATTGCCATGGTGATTTTCCATGATCTCCACCATAAGTTTAATCACTTGTGGATCAATCGGTGTGCTGGCTGCATTATCTACATAAATCTTTTGGCTCATGATTTACCTTGGATTAGATTTGGTCTTTAACCCGGTCAATCAACTCTTTAGCCTCTGTCTCTGTCGGGGCTTCTGCATATATTCTGATGATTGGTTCTGTATTCGACGTTCTCATATGTACCCAACCATTTGCAAAATCAATTTTTAAGCCATCTTGGCTATCCAACTGCTCGTCAGCAAATGCTGTCTTGAGTTTCTGGAAGGAAGCCGCAATGTCCAATGAATCTGCTGGTATTTTATCTTTGATTATGCTATACGATGGGTATGATTTTTTTAATTCTGTAACCGTTTTGTCTTTAGATGCCAATAAATCTAAAAACAATGCAATGCCTGCCAGTGCATCACGTCCATAATGCAACTCTGGTAAAATGACTCCACCATTTCCTTCTCCTCCAATAACTGCCCCGGTTTTTTTCATCATATTGACAACATTAACTTCGCCCACAGCAGAGGCAAAATAGGTAGCCCCATATGATTTAGTAACATCGCCCAAAGCACGTGTTGAAGATAAATTTGATACGGTAGGTCCAATTTTTCTGCTCAGCACTGCGTCTGCTACGGCTACTAATGTGTATTCTTCGCCGAAAACTGAGCCATCTTCACAAACAAAGGCCAACCGATCTACATCAGGGTCTATACTGATCCCAAAATCTGCCTTTTCTTTGATTACTGTCTCGGATAATTCTGTGAGATGTGCAGGTAGTGGTTCTGGATTGTGTGCAAAATTTCCATCTACTACATCATTGATCAATGTATATGTGACCCCTAGAGCATCTAAAAGTGGTGGCACGGCAATGGCACCAGATGAGTTGATGCAATCAACTACCACATGGTAAGTTTTAGACTTTATCCGATCAACATCTAGATAGGGTAGTGCAAGGATCTCTTTTATGTGATCTTCGATACTGTCTGTGTAATTGGTTGCAGAACCTAATTCATCCACATCAGCATAAGTAATTTCTCCTGAGTCTATGATGTCCAAAATAGCTTTTCCTGTCTCTGCTGAAATAAATTCTCCTTTTCGGTCCAAAAACTTTAGCGCGTTCCATTCTTTTGGATTGTGGCTGGCTGTAAAAATAATTCCAGCATCACATTTCAGATGGGTAACCATCATTTCTACTGTTGGCGTTGTGGATAAACCAAGGTCGATCACATCTATGCCCATAGATAATAAGGTGTTGATTGCGAGACTACTGACAATAGGTCCACTGATTCTTCCATCACGGCCTACCACAATTTTTACCTTATTGGAATGTTGATTTTTTACCCAAGTGCCAAACCCAGCTGTACATTCCACTACGTCTTGTGGGGTGAGCGAAGATCTATAGTTCCCTCCAATGGTTCCTCTGATCCCAGAAATTGATTTTATCAATGTCATAAAGAAAAACTTTTATGTTGGCACAAAAGTAAACTTCTTTCTCGAGTGTCTATCTTTTCAAACCAAGGGAAATAAAAAAAGGCCAGGACAAACGTCCCAGCCTTCTTTTATCTGATTCTAATTTAAGTACTAGACTTAATTATAGATTACTCAGCAGGAGCTGAAGTTGTATCAGCTGGCATTTCTTCAGCTGCTGGAGCTGGTGCTTCTTCAACTGCTGGTGCTTCTTCTACTGCTGGAGTTTCTTCAACTACTGGAGTTGCTTCTTGATTTCTGCAAGATGTTACAAACATAGTTGCGAAAACTGCTAGTACTAACAAAGATTTTTTCATTTCTAATTTAATTTAATTGTAAATAATTTCTGATTGACGATACAAACATATAACGGCTTTCTGAAGAGAATTTGAATAAAGTTCAGTTTTGAATAAAAATTCAAAACGAGATTGCTTTTAATATCTATTAATTAATTGATTATTAAGTTATTATGATTTAAATGAAAACTTTATTTAAAAATATTTTTTCTCTACGAAATTTTTAGATTTGTTTGAATTTGTTCAAAAGGTCTGTAAATACGGATAGAATCTTATTCAGTTTTATGGCTGGACTATATATTTTAATAGCTCGTTTGTCCTCTAGTTAGGCCATATATTGTATTTCTGCAATATTATTTGTATGTTAAATTCAGGGATTTTCAGATTTAATCATGTTAAACCATTACCTACTTAATATTAAAAGTCATAACTTTATGTATGTGATAAAATATAATTTGTTTATGATATAAACCTTGGACCATGGAATGGAGACGCCTCAACGGTGATAAAATTGAAATCTCATTAATAGATGCGGTGGAAACTACCCTTATAAGGGAGAAGGAAGCGGGTTATAGATTGAAAGTTTGCATCGGATCTGATTCCCAAGTGTATGGTGAAAATATAGAATTTGCTACAGTCATAGTTTTCCTGAGAGAAAAGCGAGGAGGATTCATGTTTATATCCAATTATAGGATTACGCAGAAAATGACCCTCAAGGAGCGAATGATCACCGAGGTAAGTAAATCGATCGAGGTCGCTTATGCTTTGTGTGATCTTTTGGATCAATATGAAGTCGAGCTAGAGGTGCACGCTGACATCAATACCGATCCTCATTTCAAATCAAACACCGCTCTCAAAGAGGCAATGGGTTATATCCTAGGTATGGGTTTTGTGTTCAAAGCTAAACCTGACGCATTTGCATCTTCTTGTTGCGCAGATAAAGTTATTTAAGTATATAATTTAAAAAATTATGCTTTGTGCATTTGGATTGAAAAAATACTTTATTGTCATGCACTTATAGTTGCAAACACAATAAAGGAATTTGCCCATGCTAATAATTGCAGAAAATACATCAAGCCAATCTAAAAATATCCGTTGGTGTCCCAATCAGCAGCACTTGATTTCCTTTCACTGCAATTGGGCATTTAATCAAATGTAAATTCTTGCTGATGACATTGAGCCAGCCTTCATGATCAAATTCTTTACCACGTAGGTTGTTTTGATAATCTGGATGAGCTTTATTGAGCAACGTTTTTGGATGGATATTTAATTGATTAAGTATCGATTTCCAGGCAGTATTGGTGTTGTTTGACTTTATGAAATCATAAGACCTGATGTGTGGGCTGATGGATTTCGCATAGGCAAGTGTTTTCCTGTCAGAACTACTTTCTTGGTTATAGAATAATAGTATTTCTCTTGAATTAGTTTTCATGTTTATTAAATATGGCTTTTATTACAAATTATGATTAATTATACTTGTAAATATAGAAAAATAAAATTTATATATCAAGTTTTATTTAAAATGGTAATTAAAACATTGTGTTAATATTTATTGTTTTTCATCAAGAGGGCGTAGGTTACCGCAACAGTTTTTACAAATTCAAATAAAGTTTCCAAACTTTTTTCAAGCAAATAGTCACTTGTCTGGTGCCTTGCGCTTGAGAACTGGACGATTAATATTCATTCTTAGTAGAAATTTGTTAGGTTTCCACACCTGTAAATGTATATTTGAAAACTTAAAACAAAAAAAGATCATTATGACAATCAAACTTAAAAATGGCATCGTTGCGGTTTTATCGCTGATGCACATTTGCCTTTTTGGCCAGCTAAACAAAGTTGACTTCCAGAAATTTGAACTGGAAAATGGGTTGGAAGTAATTTTACACAAAGACAACAGTACACCTATAGTGGCAGTGTCTGTGATGTATCACGTGGGTTCCAAAAATGAAGAAACCAACCGAACTGGTTTTGCTCACTTTTTTGAACACTTGTTATTTGAAGGCACCGACAATATTCAACGAGGTGAATACGACAAATATGTAGAAAAAGCTGGTGGTACTTTGAATGCCAATACTTGGTATGACAGAACGTATTATTTTGAAATTTTACCATCCAATCAATTGGAACTAGGGCTTTGGCTTGAGTCAGAGCGTATGCTTCACGCCAAAGTAGAGCAAAAGGGAATTGAGACTCAGCGTGAAGTTGTTAAGGAGGAGCGACGACAAAGAGTTGATAACCAACCTTATGGAAGCTTATTAGAGGAATCTATGAAAAGGGCGTATACTCAGCATCCTTACAGATGGCCGGTTATTGGATCTATGGAACACCTGAGTGCTGCAGAAGAGCAAGATTACAAGAACTTTTATAAAAAGTTTTATGTGCCAAACAATGCCATCGTGTCAATTGCTGGTGACATTGATTATGATAACGCTAAGGCATTAGTAACTAAGTATTTCGCTTCTATTCCAAAAGGTACCGTCAAGATCAGCCAAACTACCATAGTTGAGCCACCTCTTACTAGTGTTATTAGAGATACTGTTTATGACAATATTCAATTGCCAGCAGTTGTGCAAACTTTCAGAATTCCTGCTCAAGGAACGCCTGACTTTTATGCAGTAAATATGTTGTCAAGATTGATTTCTACAGGTGAATCTTCTAGATTATACAGAGCATTAGTTGATGAAAAACAAAAGGCACTTTTTGTCGGAAACTTTCCTTTAGAGTTAGAGCATCCGGGAGTATCTATTGCTTACGGTATTACTAATATGGGTGTTGATCCAAAAGAATTGGAAGAGGCAATGAATGAAGAGATAAAAAAAGTTCAAACAGAATTGATGTCAGATACGGAATTTCAAAAATTGAGAAATCAGGTGGAGAGCGATTTCGTAAGTGCAAACTCAAGAGTTGCAGGTATTGCAGAAAGTTTGGCCAATTATCAAATGTATTTTGGCGATGCCAACTTGATCAATACAGAACTTGAAAGATATCTAGCAGTAACTAAAGAAGACATTCAAAGGGTTGCGAAAGAATATTTCAACCTAGATAAAAGGGTGGTTTTATACTATTTGCCAAAGCCTGTTAACCCATAATTTATTAAATTAATATAAGAAAAAAATAACATATGAAGAATCTAATTTCTATCATTTGCATTGCAATTTTATTTTCACAATGTTCGAAAAAAACTGCGGATCTTGCACAATCAAATGCCGGTTCGCTCAAAGTGGAGGCATTCCGATCAAAAGCTCCTGGCGCTGCTCCAGCTCGAAATATTGATTTAGGGGAATACAACAGTTTTGATATGGCCAATGGTTTAAAGGTCATTATTGTAGAAAACCATAAACTTCCTGTTGTTTCTTATCAAGTTTCATTGCTCAATGATCCAATCAAAGAAAATGACATGGTAGGGTACGTATCTTTTGCAGGAGATATGATGTCAAAAGGTACCAAAACTAAAACAAAGGGAGAAATAGATGAAGCTATAGATTACATTGGTGCAAGCCTGAATACTTCAAGTCGAGGAGTATTTGCTTCTTCTCTTAAAAAACACAGTACAAATTTACTGGGAGTGATGACAGATGTTCTCTTCAATCCATCTTTTCCTGAAGCAGAGTTTGATAAGATCAAAAAACAAAGTTTATCTTCTTTGGCCACTAGTAAAACAGATGCTCAATCAATTTCTGACAATATTTCTGGTGTAGTAAATTATGGAAAAGACCATGTTTATGGCGAGGTTATGACAGAAAAATCTGTTAATAG
>JAKQLF010000103.1 GCA_029567325.1 Bacteroidota bacterium
GGATAGACAATTTACAACCTTATGGTGGCGAACATTCAGATACATAGAAATAGAAGTTGAAACCGATGCAACACCTTTGACAATTGATCTATTCCAAAGTAAATTCACAGGATACCCGCTTGAAGAAAAAGCAAGTTTTAAATCATCTTATCCATTGACAGACACTATTTGGGATGTTGCTTGGAGAACTCAAAGACTTTGTGCAGGTGAAAACTTTTTTGATTGTCCGTATTATGAGCAATTACAGTATGTCGGAGACACACGTATTCAAGCCTTAATTTCGAGATATATTTCTGGAGACACAGCCCTGATGCGTAATGCCATCGTAGACTTTGGTGACAGTTATCAAGCGATGGGTCTTACCCAAAGTAGGTATCCTAGTTCAGAAAAACAGATCATCCCACCCTTTTCATTGATTTGGATTTATATGTTGGACGATTATAGAACACTTTGTGAAGATGACAACCTGCTCAAGTCTGCCCTTCCAAAAGTAGCAGGCATATTAAATTGGTACGGAGAAAGGTTGAATAGTCAAGGTATTTTGGGGCCTATGGAATGGTGGAATTTTGCAGATTGGGTGCCTCATTGGCAAAATGGCATTCCGCCAGGAGTCAAGGAAGGCGGAAGTGCTTTGATCACTTTACAATATGCACTGGCTCTACAGAAAGCAGCCTTATTATTCGATCATTTAGATCAAAAGTCCCAAGCTATGAGATATACTGAATTGGCAAAAAAGCTCAATGAAGCAGTTATCAAAAATTGTTTAGATCCTGTAAAAGGAATTTTAGCTGATACCCCAGACAAAAAATCTTACAGTCAACAAACCAACTCCATGGCAATATTGACTAAAGCGTTCAAACCAGCTGAATCCAAAAAAGTCTTGTCAAAAATTTTAAGTGATAAAAGTATTACACAAGCTACTTTTTACTACTCATTTTACTTGTTTGAAGCCATGCATCAAGTTGGGGGAACTGAAGGATTGGTTAAGATGTTAAAACCGTGGGAAGATATGATCGAAAAAGGGCTGACCACTTTTGCAGAAAAACCCGACCCTACTCGATCAGATTGCCATGCATGGTCATCATCACCGATTTATTTTTATCTCTCAGGAATTTGTGGCATTACCCCTTTTGATTCAGGATTTAAAACCGTGCATATAAAACCAAATTTGGGTGATCTTACATTTGCTGAAGGACAAATTCCTCATAGGAATGGTATGATAAAAACCAAATTTGCGAAGTCTGAAAAAGGTATAACTGGATCTGTTTTTCTACCTGAAGGTTTGACTGGAAGGTTGGAAATTAATGCGACCATGATTATGCTGAGACCAGGTGAAAATAATTTTTAGGCTCGAGAAAAAATCTTTACATAGCCAACGTTATTTCTTCTTCAAAGCTTCAATAGTTTTACTTAACTCTTCAATTTTTTGGAGTAATAAAATATTTTGGCGTCTTTCTTCTTCCTTTTGGCGCTTCTCCTCTTCTTTTAAAGAAATTTCATTTTCCAAAAGCAGTTGAAATTTCCTGAACTCCCTATCAAGGTCCTTTGTAAAATCGTCTTCCTTTTTAGCTTGCTCCAGAAGTTCTTCTTCCATGGTAGCATTGTGAAGTCTCATCATTAAATGTTTTAAATTTTCATTATCAATGTGCTCAAAATCATCTCTTTGGATCAACCATTTACAATCTTTCCCAACAATATTCTTTTGGTTAAAGATATCCAAAACAACAAAGATACTGTTGCTCTTTATAGTCTCATCCAAATTGTCTATGAATATAAAATACGTTTCATGTGACAATAGTTCCATAATAGGAAGATTTACTGCTATTTTACTATTTGTCAAGATGTCATAAAATCCTTTTTTATTTGAAACAATCGCGTTTGGTAGATTAACTGGAAAACCAATGAAATAAATACAAATTATAGGCAAATCAATGGGGGTTTCATCATCGAAGTCTTGTTTACTGTAGTTTTCACCAAGATACCTTCTAAATCTTCTGATATCAGAAGGCCCTTGAGCCTTTTGCATTTCAATAATAACTTTTCTTTTAACTCCGTCCGAATTGGTGATAATGCCAATAAAATCAAACCTTAAAATAGAAAGTCCATATTTGTTAGATTCTACAACACTTTCTTGGGGTTTTGATACAAGTGAATCCACTTTTTCCCCAATAATTGTAGAAATGATGGTGCTTGCGGATTGGTAATCTTCCATCAAATATTTAAAGATTACATCATAAATAGGGTTTGCAATTATCATAGGTCTAAATATTTTATTAAAAATAAATAATAAAATATTATCGCAAAAAAAATTACCAAATATTCCTTATAATTCCCCCTTTTTCATTTGCTCAATGGCATAATTGGCCGCTCTTGCCGACATCGCCATAAAAGTAATCGATGGATTTTGCGTAGATACAGAGGTCATACAAGATCCATCAGTGACAAAAACATTTGGAACAGCATGCATTTGATTCCAGCCATTTAAAATGGAGGTTTTAGCATCCTTTCCCATTCTTACACCTCCCATTTCATGAATATCGTTTCCTGGAGCTCGTGTATTTGTCTGAGCCTGTATATCGGTAAAACCTGCTTTTTCAAACATATCCGTGTATTGTTCTATAAAGTCTTGTTCCATTTTGGCATCATTTTCATCATAATCAACATTGATATGTACCAAAGGCACTCCCCATTGATCTTTTTCAACTGAGTCAAGCGATACAAAATTACTCTCTTTAGGAATTGTCTCACCCATCATCTGAGAACCAACACTCCAATGGTCGGCTAATTTTGACGTTTCCATTAAATTTTGAAGCAAATCTGTTCCGAAGCCATCCGAATTTCCATAAGTACCACGACTTCCACCAAAAGTTGCGGCATAACCTCTTAGGAAATCTGTTTCCTGTTTTCTCAAATTCCTGAAGCGTGGTAAATAAGCAGACGTGGGTTTTCTACTTTCAGACACTTTATCCAAAAATCCTTCATATTTAGCACTAATCCTTGCATTATAGTTATGGAAAGCTACATACTTTCCTAAAACACCGCTATCGTTACCCAATCCATTTGGAAATCGGTCGGATTTAGAATTCAACAATAAAATATTTGAATTGATGGTAGCTCCACAAACAAAAATCACTTTTGCCTCAAAGCTTAGAGATTCTTTGGTATTTGCATCTACTATATTTACGCTGGTTGCTTTGCCCAATTTTTCGTCAAAAACTATAGATTCCACTACAGAATGTGGTCTCAATGTCAAATTACCAGATCTTTTAGCCCATGGTATCAAAGTCGAATTTGTATTAAAATATCCGCCAAAAGGACATCCTCTTTGACACAGGTTTCTCGACTGACAAAGAGTCCTTCCTTGTTGTTTATGTATTTCTCTTACTTCTGTCAGATGTGCGCATCTTGCGTAGATAACGTGTCTGTCTTTGTAATTTTCCTTGACTTTTTCCTTAAAATGATCTTCTACACAATTGAGGTCCCATGCTTTTAAAAAATCTCCATCAGGAAGCATGTCTAAACCATCTTTATTTCCAGAAACACCAATGAAATGTTCTACTTTGTCGTACCATGGCGCTAAATCCTTATATCTGATTGGCCAATCTACTGCATAACCATCTCTTGCTGGACCTTCAAAATCAAAATCGCTCCATCGTTGGGTTTGTCTTGCCCACATGATGCTTTTACCACCTACTTGATATCCTCTCAACCAGTCAAATGGCTTATCTTGTACATAAGGATGATCTGTATCTTTTACAAAAAAATGAGCAGCATCTTCTCTGCAGGCATAACATTTCGTTTGAATGGGCATTTCCTTCTTTAAGGCATAGGGCAAATCACCTTTATACTTAAATTCCCATGGATTCATATTGGTTGTAGGATAATCAACATTGTGTTGTACATCTCTTCCTCGCTCTAACAGCAAGGTTTTAATTCCTGCATCACAAAATTCTTTGGCGGCAAAACTACCAGCCATACCAGCTCCTATGATGATTACATCGTATTTCACTTTATTTTCTGCCATTGGTTGTATATCTATTTTAGAAGCTTAAGAAATTGACTTACAGGCAACATAAGTCCCTGGAAGCATTTTGAAAGCTCTATATTTTTCCATAAAAATTTGGGAAGTTGTCACGTTTCTGAGGGTCAAATCTTTAGTTGTTTTTGCAAACATTTTCAAATCTTCAGAGCTTTGATCGTTGATTGCTGATTCAAATAGAGATTGTTGATCGGCTGATGTTAATGATCCAAAATCTTCACCTTTTTTATTTGCTAAAACGGTAAATTCAGATAATCCTTTCATAAACTTTACTTGATCTTCTGGACTGTAACAATCATTTACGGACATTAAAATAAATTTATCAGAAGGCATAGGCGGTGCCATTTCAGTGCCTTTCACAGGTATTATCGCAAGACTAAGTTGTTGAATCAGTTTGTGATCATTTGAATTTAGTTCTGGTAAATTGTTGTATTTTATTGCTGTTACATCAGATTTACAATATGGTAAAATAGCCGATCCTGCAGCTAAGAATGCAATGCCTTTGAGTGCTTTTCTGCGTTCCATATGACTTTAATAATTAAAAGATAGTAAGATTTGAATTCCTCAATTTCTGACCTAAATATAGCAATATTGTTTATTTCACAAACTCCGATATTGGTATAAGTACAATTAACCCTCCAAAAGTAAACTTAGCACTACCCTATTTAGTACCTCAATTTATGAATCCTCTTTACTTTTGAAATAATCGATGAGTTTTTTTGCAAGTACAGGCCCAACCACTTCAATGATTTCAGCCTCACTTTTTGATTTTAAACCTGTCACAGATCCAAATGATTTTAACAATTTATCTGCAGTTTTTTCTCCAATTCCTTCAATTTCAGTCAACTCTGTTTTCAGGAAGTTTTTGGATCTTTGATTTCTATGGAAGGTGATGGCGAAGCGGTGAGCTTCATTCCTACATTGTTGAATGAGTTTTAGTGATTCGCTCTTCTTATTAATGTACAAAGGAATGGAATCACCGGGAAAAAATATTTCTTCCAATTTTTTTGCAATACCTACAACCGTGACCTTGTCTAATATGCCTAGCTCTTCTAAGATTTCTGCCGCACTGCTCAATTGTCCTTTACCTCCATCAATGATGATGAGTTGTGGCAAAGGCTCTTCTTCTTTTACCATTCTTGAGTAGCGTCTATAGACTATTTCTTTCATGGATGCAAAATCATTAGGGCCAATGACAGTTTTGATATTGAAATGTCTATAATCTTTTTTACTTGGTTTTGCATTTTTAAAAACCACACAGGATGCTACAGGATCTGTACCTTGGATATTACTGTTATCAAAAGTCTCAATATGCAATGGCAAACGGTCCATGTGCAAATCTGCTTTTAAGGTATTTAAAATGCGTTCAGCTGGTGTTTGTTTGTTGGTATTATTTGCTTCAGAACGTTTTTTCTGAGATATGTAATAATCCAAATTTTTTAATGAAAGTTCTATCAGTTTCCACTTTTCACCCCGTTGAGGAACGGTGTTGGTCATATCTACGGGCAAAACAACCTCTATTGATGTAGCAACTTCTGGTGCTATACTGTTATATCGTTCTCTTACATTTGGAATAGCGTATGATAATATGTCATGTTCGTCTTCATCCAGGTTTTTTTCCAATTCCAGCGTATCCGTGTTGATTAAGGCGCCATTCACTATTTTTAGATAATTTACATAGGCCATTTTTTCATCAGATCTGATGGTGAAAACATCCAAATCTTTGATAGAAGCACTTACAACGGTAGATTTAGATTGATAATCTTCGAAATATTCCAGCTTTTCCAGCAAGGTTTGTGCTTGCTCAAATTCCAATCTTTCAGAATGATAACTAATGGATCTTTGAATGTAGCCTTTCACTTCTGCAAAATTGCCTTTGAGTATGTTTTTAATTTGCTCAATTTTCTCATTATATGAAGATTCAGTTTCTAAACCTTCACATGGCCCCATGCAGTTTTTGATGTGGTACTCCAGACAAACTTTAAACTTATCTTTAGCAATGTTTTCCTCCGTCAAATTGTAGGTACAGTTTCTAAGAGGAAACATCTTTTTGATCAAATCCAAGATTACTTTTTGACGAAATTTAGAAGTATATGGGCCAAAATAGGTCGATCCATCTTTGAATACTCGTCTTGTAAAAAATACCCTCGGGAATCGTTCATTTTTGATCACAATATAGGAATAGGATTTGCCATCTTTGAGGCTGACATTGTACCTGGGTTGAAACTTTTTGATGAATGTATTTTCCATCAGCAAGGCATCATGTTCAGTTTCTACAATAGTAAATTCTATGTAGGATGCATTTTTCGTTAACACTCTGGACTTGTATGGAATTACTTTTTTATCTCCAAAATAATTGCTCAGTCTATTTCTTAAATCTTTTGCCTTTCCTACGTATAAAATCGTACCTTCATCATCCATAAATCGATACACACCCGGAAGGTGCGGTATCGTATCTGACATGTTTTTAAAATCCTCGAAGGTCATTAGTGTAGGTCTTGTATGAAAAACCTAGTTCTCAAATGAATCATTGATGGTTGCCTCTATTCCTCTCAATATATAAAAGGCTGTTTTAGGATTAGTTGCGAGCGGAATATTGTGCACATCGGCAATTCTCATCAACATTTGTACGTCGGGTTCATGTGGGTGTTTATCCAATGGGTCTCTAAAAAATATGACACAATCTATATTGCCTTCAGCCAACATTGCAGCTATTTGTGCATCACCGCCTTTGGGCCCACTCAATAACTTATTAACCTTAAATCCTTCTCTTTCGATAAAACCACCGGTAGTACCAGTAGCGAAAATGTTACATTTCTCCAATATGTCTTTGTGTCTCATGACAAAGGAAACCATCTCTGGTTTTTTGCCATCATGGGCAATCAATGCTAAACTTATCATTCATTTATTTTTGTGTGGCATATTATTCCACTTGATCAATTACACTCAATTAAATACACCAACTCTAGTTCTCAAATTATACAAATTGATTCCCTTCCATACTCTTAAATTTGAAAATCGTAAGGTAGCAGTGTATTAAAATATTTGTAAATATATGTTGACTTTACCAAACTAAAAAGGCCCAACAAAAATGTCGGGCCTTTTTTAATTTGCATCTTCAGAAAGATTACATCATTCCACCCATTCCTCCTGGAGGCATGGCAGGTCCTGAGTGATCTTCTTTTTTATCATTGATGACACATTCTGTAGTAAGAACCATACTTGCGATAGAACCAGCATTTGAAATGGCAATTCTAGTCACTTTAGTTGGATCAATAACACCAGCTTTTTTCAAATCTTCGTATTCTCCTGTTCTTGCATTGTATCCTCTGTCTCCTTTAGATTTCAATACTTCTTGTAAAACAACAGAACCGTCAACACCTGCATTTTCAGCAATTGTTCTCAATGGCGCTTCCAAAGCTTTTTTCACGATTTGAACACCCAAATTTTCATCTTCGTTCAAAGTTTTTACATCGTCAAGAGCAGCAATTGTTCTGATGAGGGCAACACCACCACCTACAACAATACCTTCTTCAACAGCAGCTCTTGTCGCGTGTAACGCATCGTCTACTCTGTCCTTCTTTTCTTTCATTTCAACCTCAGTTGCTGCACCAACATATAGAACTGCAACACCACCAGCTAATTTAGCTA
>JAKQLF010000127.1 GCA_029567325.1 Bacteroidota bacterium
ATATCTTCGAAGGGAGCCATCTGCAATTGTAGATGATTTGATGTTTTCACAAAGTATTGAGGTCGGCAAGGATGATGTAAACAGACTTTTAAAAATTATTCAGAAATTTGACCCACAGGGTATAGGTGCTAGAGATTTGCGAGAATGTCTGATGATACAACTTGAGGATCGTTTGCAAAGAGACCCTAAAGACAGAAACAAAAAACTAGCGTTAGAAATTCTCAAAAATAATTTTGATGAATTCATAAAGAAGCACTATCCCAAGCTCAAAAAAACATATTCCCTTTCTGAGTTTGAATTGAAGGAAGTGATTGAAGAGATCCTCAAACTGAATCCAAAACCTGCAAGTGGCTTGGAAATGGAGGGGAAACCAAATGTGCAATATATTATACCAGACTTTATCATAACCAATAAGGACGGAGAACTGGAATTGACCCTTAACAGTAAAAATGCTCCCGATTTAAAAATCAGCGAACATTTTGCGGAAATGTTATTGGGTTATAAAGAAAATATAAAGACCAATAAGGCGTCAAAAACTGAAAAGGAGGCCATTTTATTTATAAAACAGAAGATTGATTCTGCAAAGTGGTTTATTGATGCCATCAGACAGAGGCAGGAAACCCTTACCAAAACCATGTATTCTATTCTGAGGTTTCAATATGAATATTTCCTTACTGGAGACGAGCGCAGATTGAAGCCGATGATATTGAAAGACATTGCAGACATGACGGGCTTGGATATTTCTACGGTATCGAGAGTTGCCAACAGCAAATTTTTACAAACAGAATTTGGAACGAAAAGATTGAAAGATTTTTTCTCGGAATCAATACAAACACAAGATGGGCAAGAGGTTTCTACACTGGAAGTCAAAAATATTCTCAATGAGATCATATCTAGAGAGAATAAAAAGAAACCTCATTCAGATGAAAAATTGAAAGAACTCTTACATCAAAGAGGGTATAACATTGCTCGAAGAACAGTTGCAAAGTACCGAGAACTACTCAATGTTCCGGTGGCACGACTTCGCAAAACACTTTAGGATCTTACCCAAAATTAACAGCTTTAAACTAACCGTTGAATATCTATTATTGAACGGCTTTGAATAAAACTTCACAGCATTTATCTAGTTGTGAAGCCTAGCAATATGTAACAAAATCAGCAGAATGATTCAAAGAGCATTAGTAATTATAGAAAAATAAAAAGCCCGACTTGTATGACAAGCCGGGCTTTATTATTTTAAAACCGAGTAGGTCTATCTTACAACATTGAAAGTTTGTGAGTTGAAACCAGTTTCTGTTACAACTTGAAGTGTATAAACACCAGCAGCAAATCTTGATACATCAACAGTCAAATTTCTGTTTTGAACGTTTAAGTATTTTTCTGCGTGAACGATTCTACCACTCATGTCAGCGATCAAAATATTGGCAAAATCTTGTACTTTTTCAAATGCAATCTCCACAGTCAAATCTTGAACTGCAGGAACTGGATACGCTTTGAATTTCAAAGAAGCATCGAAAGAAACAGTATTTACCAATTCAACATCCTGAAGAATTAGTGGACTGAAAACAGTCAAAGAAGAATTTTCCAAAACCCTAGTTTCGATATCATCAGCAGTACCTTCTGTGAAGAAACTACCTGTCCATACTGGATAGCCATCAAATACTCGACCAAGCGCAGCGGCATAACTGTTGTATTTTCCGGCATTATCTCCACGTCCAGGGTTAGTAGACCCAATAAACCATCTTGTTCCAGTCTCATCAATTGGAGCCAAAGAAACTACTACAACCAATTGATGTTCGCCAGCAGGAAGGACAACTTTTTTGGTTGGGTCAGTAGGGTCAAAAAGTTCAATAGCCAAAGTGTCTACATCTCCTTCGATGATTGCAGATCCAGTAGCAAGCAACGTTCTTTCTGCAGGTTGTACCAAAACAGTATCTTGATTGGTATCTATCCATTTGTACACATCGTAAGAAACAATAGTTGTCGTATTTGCCCCGGCATCTGCGTTTACATATGCTGCTGCATAACCTTTATCCAATGTAATAGGTTGACCATCTGGCCATTCAGAAGTAACTATTTTATAATAGTTACCAGCAGAATAATAACTTCCAGTAGCTTGTGTCCAGCCATTGATCAAAGCAGGGTTGATTGGCATTTTAGAGTAAACGTTTTTACTCATGATGAAATCATTACTCTTTGAGGCTTTCTGAATGCTGTCTCCAATTAGTTCAAATGAAACATCATATTTTGTTTCTTTTGACTCAGGAGTAAATTCTTTAGCAAATATTCTGTCGGCATCTCTTACTCCGACACCAACGGTGCCATATACTAATGTATCTGTGAATACTGGCTCAACAACACCATTTTCAGTTACTTTTACAGCAACCTTGATATTATCTACAGGTGTATTTCCTAAATTTTCGATATCCAAAGTGAAAGGCATAGCCTCAGCCTGATTGAAAGGAGTTGCATAGTTTGCAGCCATTCCATAATAATCGCTACTGATTTCCATGCTATATATTTTTTTGCTAGTTAACGTTACATCATCAAGCATGAAAAAATAAAAATCCCCTTCAGCGATGAACTTGATTTTACACTTTGGTTGATTTGTAAAGGCAGGTAAAGGTAAAACGATGTTTTGCATAACAGGAGTCGTATTGACTGCATGTGCTGGGTTTAGAATCTCAGGTTCTGACCATGTTTCACCATCATCAGTTGAAAAACTGAAACTATTATTACCATTAAGCCTATTGTTTAGAACATAAAAATCGACTGCAATGAAATCTTTTCCTGAGCAATCAATTGTTGGAGAAATTAACTCTCCACTGGTTCTTGCATATGGCTGAGCAATAGTAGGATTCAATTGTAGTTGGTATTTAGCAAAACTGAATGACGCAACACCATTGCAAGCAGTTGGTGACGGAAAAAGTGTACCACTTCCATTATATGCTCCTAATTCTGGAACACCAGCAGGATGTGCAACCCACTTAGCAATTGTATCAGTTAATGTTTTTGTTGTCCAGCTTGCCAAACCGTTAGAGAAATCACCTTGACCAGGGTTTTGTCCCCAGAATACAGCAGAATCGTATACTCTTGGTGTTTTGCAACCAACATTTGTAATTTTACCTGTGAGAGCGCCACTCGCAATTTCAGTTTTAATCTTTTGGCAGTCCGCTTGTGTTGCCATGAAAACAGGAACAGGAATCTTTGGGTTAACTGCAACAGGAATGGATGCAGCAGCGGAACTATTACAAATTACTACTGCAAGAGATCCTGCTCTTCTTGCTGCTTCAAGTTTTATATTGAATGTGCAAGTACCTCTATCAATTAAAGTGATTTTGCCAGAAGCCGCGGCATTCACAACTGTATCACAAGCTAAACCGGCTTGATAATACAATTCAGACGTAATATCACCAGTAGGAAGAACTCCACCATTTCCCAAAACAAGGGTATATGAGGCTACTGCTGAAGTAGGAGCCGTTATACTCAGCTCAAATTGAGCAAATAACGAAGAGGTAAATGTGAATAAACAGCAAAATAATACTAACTTTTTAATGTAGATTTCTTTCATATTATTAGAATCAATTTGGTAAATAAAAACAATGATACAAATTAAAGTCAAAATAATAAAGCTTCGAATAAAATAAAAAAAGGCCTGCCATCATTAAGATAACAGACCAATCAAAACAAAACGAAAAACCAACTTTATTTTATAACAACAAGAAAATCATCAAGTTGCATTTATTTTTTCTTTGTACTTATATGTATTTAACAAGCAAGTGATCAATTTGTTTTATACAATTGGGTAGGAATTTTTACTTCTTTTCCGCCTCTATTCACCGTAATATCGATTTTATCACCAACATTTGACAAAGACATGACATTTTCAATATCGTCATAACTTTTTATGTCGTTTTGGTTGATTTTTATAATCACATCTCCAGGTAAAACGCCAGATCTTTTAGCAGGACTTTTTTGTTGCAGCTGGTCGACATAAAAACCATGTTTTACACTGAGCTTATAATCTTTTCTAAATTCTTCATCAACATCATAACCCCCAATGCCCAACTCTACACGTTCCAAATCACCATATTGGATGATTTTATCGATGATAGGTTTAACCAAATTTGAAGGAATGGCAAAAGAATATCCGGCGAATACTCCGGTAGGTGTCGCAATGGCTGTATTGATTCCTATGAGTTTACCATTTACATCTACCAAAGCGCCCCCACTATTTCCTGGATTTATGGCTGCGTCTGTTTGGATAAACTCTTCGATTGCTTTTTCGTCTTTGATGATGTCGAGCGATCTTCCTTTCGCGCTAACTATTCCGGCCGTAACAGTAGATGTAAGATAATCAAAAGGGTTTCCAACTGCCAAAACCCATTCACCAACATTGAGTTTGTCGGAATCCCCAAAAACAGCAGGCGTGAAATCACCTTCTATTTTGATGACCGCTAAATCTGTAGAAGGATCTGTGCCAACCTTTTTGCCATTGTATTTTTTTCCCTGATGGGTAGTTACCGTAATATTGTCAGCAAATCCAACCACATGATTATTGGTAACGATGTAACCATCTTTAGAAATGATGACGCCAGAACCAGTCCCAGATTGACGGTAATAATTTCTACCAAAAAAGTCGCCACCGCCAAAAAACTCACTGAAAAGATCACCTCCAAAAGGATTGCGTCTACGTTCTTTTTCCAATCGATCTTGGGCAGACTCTGTGCTCTCTTCAGCATAAATGTGAACCACTGCAGGAGTAGACACCTTTGCCGCTGTCACGAAATCGGGCCCAACAACAGGAAGATTTGTAAGTGAAACTTGTTTTGATTGAGGTGCGGATTCTTGAATAATGGTTGTTTTAGCAGGAAACTGGTTGACTAAGAGAAAACAAAACAGACCGCCAACCATTCCTGAAAATACATAAGATAGTGTTTTTTTCATTGCATTTTGGTATTATAATATTATCAGCAAAATAACGATATTCAATTATATACTCCAAAACGACTAGATTTTGTAGTCTATTTTTATTGAAGGGAGATTAACAAAGAATTAACCCAAAACATTGAGGATGTTGAGGAAATAAAAGACTTGTAAACAGAAATGAAGTGTAAATATAACTTTACCCAGGCATTGAAGGCCTTACTTCAATTTTGGAAGGAAGGGTTCGAGGGTTCATTTTTAATAAATCTATCACCATTTGACCAATGTCGGCCGGTTGTATTTTCCAATCATCAGCAGGATTTGGCGTATGACCATTGAAATGTGTTGCTACTGAGCCAGGCATGATGGTACTCACTTTGACACCTTGTTTCCTCACATCTAACATAAGTGCTTGACTAAATCCAACTAAACCAAACTTACTTGCATTGTATGCAGTTCCTTTTTCGAAAAAATTTGTACCGGCTAAACTTGAAATTGTAATTATATATCCTTTGCTTTCCATGAGTGCAGCCAAAGAAGCTTTTACAGAATAGAAAACACCCGTAAGGTTTATATCTATCACATCATTCCACTGATCTACTGTAAGGTCTGTAATATTG
>JAKQLF010000142.1 GCA_029567325.1 Bacteroidota bacterium
TGGCGATTCCGAAGCTCAAAAGCGTACCTAATAAGATATATTCCGTCAGTTTTCTATCTTTGGATTCCTTGAGATCACCAAATCGGAATACTGATTTTGCTGCCAACAAAAAACCTACAGCTTCCCAACGATTCGCTAAGATAAACACAAAAACAAAGGATCGCTCCAATATACCAATGTATTTACCAGCATTGAGTAGTGAATCATCATCGGCTTCACCTATTAGATCCGACCAAGGCATAAGCACTTTTTGAATGATGATAGACATAGGAAGTGTCAAAATCACATAACCTGTTACAAATACGATGTTTTTGCTTTGGAGCAATGCCGCAATATCTAACGTTATATAGCCATTTTGATATACGTTAGCGATCAATATTATAGAAACGATGTGTAGCAGTTGATCTATAAAAAACCAAATTCTTTTTGTAGCATCTTTCTCAAATATTAGTTTTTGCAAATCTATCACAAAGTGAACAATTGCTAATGCCAGACCAATTTTCCAAGCATTCCAATCCCATAATAAAACCCAAACCAATAGACCATGAATCACAGAATGTAGATACAGATAAATACTTTTATGTTTTTTCAACTCCTTATCCTGAACCCACGCTGATGGTTGCAAATAAAAATCGCCAATAAAATGAGCCAAAATCATTTTGGTAATCAATAGTATCATTGCAAAGTTTTTATTTTTTTGACAAACATACTATTCAAATCCATCAAAACTTCAAAATTTGCTCTCTTTAATCTTTGGGAGATGGCTGACTGCGCTATGCCTGTTTTTCTTGAAATATCTTCTTGTGGTACACCTTGATTTTGGAGCATGATACTGACCATTTCCGCAGATGCCACAGTCCAAGAGTCTATGATTCCAAATAATGCCAACTTCAGATACAAGTTCAATTCGCTGTCCATCAGTTCATTACCTGTAGAGATTGACATCGTAACTTTACTTTTTTTCAACTCATCAAGTCCTCTGCCAGATCTTAAAAATACGGGGCCATTGGACTCCAAAATCTTTCCTCTCAAAACATCTGCTTCCCCAATACCAATACTTAAACGTACATCCAAATTTTTATTTTTTTTCATCAGAGCTTTGATTTCCAAAGCTCTGATGAAAGCTTGGCTAGGATCATCCATTTTTATTTGGAACTCATCTCCTCTATATATGGCCCAATCAGCGGGAGAGTCGCCTATTACTTTTAGAAAGGATTGTAATGGAACTAACCATTTATCTTCCGGGAATTGCTCTGATTGGATGACATCACCAGTTAATATTCCTATCATAACATTAAATTTGTGTACAAATGTACAACATATCTTGCAAAATATTAGCATATCCGCTAATATTTTAATTTATTAGCTTATTCGCTAATATTTTCATTTATTAGCTTATTCGCTAATATCATTAATTATAAGGGATTTTGCTTATCACATCTCACAACCCCAAAATCTTTCTCAAAAATCCTTCATCAACTTCTGCACCCGCAAAATCATCAAAT
>JAKQLF010000153.1 GCA_029567325.1 Bacteroidota bacterium
GTGTGCTCTTCCGATCTGTCGGTGTGATGATCTACAGATTGGAGAGTGGTGGTTTGAGCACACAGAAGAAGATGATAGTGATCGAGTAAAATATCATCAAAATCATAGCAATAAAAAAGCGCTTCTCAGGGTAACTTGGGAGGCGCTTTTTATGTCATAAAATAACAATTACTTTCAAAAATTAACCAAACCTGTGAGGATCAAAAGGCAATAAGTCGAGGCTAGAATTTTGCCCATCAACTATTTCTGCAATCAACTTTCCTGTAGCAGGTCCAAGACTCCAACCCATCATTGCATGCCCACTAGCCAAGAAAATATTTTCAAATTTATTGATTTTACCAATATAGGGCAAGCCATCTGGAGAAACTGGACGTAATCCACTTTTTGCAGCATTAATTTCTTGATTTGAAATATCAACATCGGGGAAATATTGGGAAGCAGCTTTTGCAATAGCCAAAACTCTTTCTTTTATAATGACCGTATTTATTCCAGAGAATTCCATCGTTCCTGCGAATCTGGTAAAACCAGACATAGGTGTAACAGCAACTTTTCGCTCCATCAAAATGGTGGGAATGGTAATGCCAGTAGGGGAGTAGCCGTCTATCTTATACCCTTTTCCAGCCTGCATCGGTAATCGAAGTTTTAATTTTTTGGCCAAATTTTCACTCCAGCTACCTGAAGCTAAAACTAAATATTCAGTGTCGTAACTTGTATTCTGGGTAATCACTTTATGAACTTTACCATTTGCACATTCAAAATCTAAAACCTCCTCTTCTTTCATGATTTTTACACCAGAAAGTACCAAGTAATTTTTTAATTTTTCCATAAACTCAGTTGGCGTCATATGGCCATCACATTCATAATGAAAACCGCCTAACGCATCTACTTCAACACCATTCAACATGGTTCGAATTTCGGAAATTGATTTTGGAAAAACATCCAAACCTAAATCCACCGCCTTTTTAACCACAGCAGCCTCATGGTCTCCTTCCTTTTGTGTTTTAAACAACATCAATAACCCTTTTTTTTCCAATTGGAAGTCACCAAGATCTCCAGAAGCTTGAATTTCTTCAAATAAGGATTTGCTCAAAAGGTTGATGTCTCTGATCACTTTCAGTGATTTTTCTACATGATGCGGGTTGCAGGCTTTTTTAAAATGCCATGCCCATTTCAGAAAATCTACATCCAGTCGAGGTTTGATATAAAATGGGCTTGAAGAATCAAACATCCATTTCAAGCCTTTATTGATCATACCCGGTGAAGCCAATGGCACAATATGGCTTGGAGAAATATAACCAGCATTGACATAGGATGCGCCACCATCCATTGTTGATTGATCTAATATCAAGACTTCGTGTCCCGACTTTTTCAAATAATAAGCTATCATAAGGCCTATAATACCTCCTCCAACAATGATGACAGATTTCTTCATATTCTAGTAATTGCAAATAAGATCTTAAAAATACAAAACCGATTTGATTTCTAAATCCGCAAATAATCTTTACTCTTAAAAATAAAAAGTCTATCCAATGACCAAGAAGCGTTTGATAAGAATTATTTTCATGTGATCAAACACTTGATATCGTAAGCTGAAAGGGCATTATCTATAAAATATTTGAAAATGAGCTTAAAGAAAGACAGAAGAGATTTTTTGAAATTAAGTTCTTTGGCAGGTCTTGGGCTGGCTGGAAATCTGATTGCTTGTTCATCCAATAAGGATATGATGATGGGTAGCCCCTCAAAAGGTACAAGCAATCAAAACATGTCAGGATATGCTGCACCAAAGTTGGAAAAAGTCAGGATTGGCTTTATTGGCTTGGGAATGAGGGGGCCGGGAGCAGTGGAAAGAATGAGTTACATCGATGGTGTTGAAATCAATGGATTGTGTGATTTAAGACCTGAAAAAGCTGAACAGGCAAAAAAGATTCTTGAAAAAACCAAACATAAACCAACACTATATGCGGGCTCTCCTGAAAAATGGAAGGAACTTTGCGATCGCCAGGATATTGACCTTGTTTACATCGCTACACCTTGGCACTTACATACGCCGATGGCTGTTTATGCCATGAAGGCAGGTAAACACGTGGCAGTAGAAGTTCCGGCAGCTAAGACTATTGAGGAGTGTTGGGAGTTGGTGGAAACATCCGAAAAAACCAAAAA
>JAKQLF010000290.1 GCA_029567325.1 Bacteroidota bacterium
GCTGCCTCATGTATGGTGATGGGCCGGTATTTCGAAGGATTTTACTGGAGTAAAGAATGTAAACTTTTTTAGGACGAGACACTCATCTACCCAGTAATCCCAGGCGTAGTTTTCATAGAAGAAAAGAAGATGGAAAATTGGCAAACCATGTGTTGATTTGTGGAGATTGAAAATGTTTACAACCCTGCTTTAGCAGTGGGCGCCTTGGCGACACACAAATCCAGGCGGAGATAAAAAAAAGAATTTCTTCTAGGGTAGAGCAGGCACACTCTTTTGTAAACTTTGATCTGTGCGAGGGCTTGTAGCAGTTTGCAAATTTGTGTGACTGCTGCCATGGCTTTCAATCCTCCCAAATAATACTTAAAATAGTTTTATGTCTCCTTGTTGGAATGCAGTACTCAAAAAAAACTGAATCCTCATCATTGTATTCGTTTAGATTGAACCAAGTTGATTTACTTATCTCTTGTGCCTTTTCTTCCATCTTGTAAATAAACATATAATCTTTCTGAATGTGTTCCATAGCTACCGAGTCGGCTGGTGGTGCTAGACGATTATAATCGCCAAGCCAAACCTTCAACTCGTCAGATTTTTTCCAATATTTGACTCTGCCATTTTCAATAAATACAAGGCAAATAGGGTGAAGATTGTCTGATTGGAGATACTTAAAGACCGTTGCTGTTAAACTCGCCTTAAACCTTTCTGCAAGTTGTTTAATTAATAACGGAGAAAATTTTTTACCTCTTGCCTCTTGGATAAATTGCTTTTCAGGCATTAATAATTCGCTTGCAAATTCATTTGCTTCCAATTCTTGCGTTCCATTCTTCAACATATTTTCCATCCCGGATATGATATTAAAGTTTGAAAATACATCATCAGGCAACTTCATTCCCCTGTGCATTATTAAATGGCCAATTTCATGAGCTGCTACAAACCTTTTTCTTTCTGGAAACTGAATCAGTGAATTTACCTTGATAACTGCTTTACTATTGCCAAATATTATTTTTCCGTCACAGTGTTTTAATTCTTCCTCTATGAGAACTGCATCCAGCCCAGCAACAAATAAGTCCATTGGCAGGTCTGTGATTTCATCCAGTCCGCAATTTGCTAAGAGTTTCTGTGCCTGTATATGAGCATTAGTGCTTCTTTTCATTATTATCTAATTGCTCTAAAAGTTCTACTAGATTTTTGTCCTTGATGATTTCAATGATTTCTTCTTTCGAAAGTTTATCAAGATTTCTGTGCAATGCTAAAGAAGCATTTCCATGAATAATTTGTTTGAGAATAGCAATTGGCTTTTCAATATTTGATAATAATGCTTGCTCAAATTTATCTGCAAGTTGAAGCAGATATTCATTGTGTTTCTTCTTAGCAGCTGCATTTGCTAAAAAGATGATTCGTTTTTTCTTCTTTTCATATTCAACCGTATCTTGAATATCATCTTTCAGCGAATTCTTGATAGTGTCTTTATCAGCTTCTAAATAGAAGTGATACAAAGCTTCACCAATTTTATTTATGATTTCGTTACTCATATCATATTGATTGCTTGTTGTTCAATTTTTTTCCTTTTGCGTTCAAGGCGTTTGATGATTACATATATATCTTTAACTGGAACTCCTAATTCAGCTGCAATTATTGCTGGTTTGAAGATTCCATCCATCCAGTACTCAAAAACTATCAGTTCATCATCGTTAGCTCCTTCTTGTTTCAAAAGCTCTACTATCTGATTTTTCTTCTCCTCAAAATTTATGGGATCATCATTTACAGGGATTTCAGGCAATTCGTCTGAACTGTGTCGCTTTATAGTCTTGAGAAAACTGTAAATATCGCTCTTTAAACAGCCAAACAGAAACTCTTTAAATGAACACTCAGCTTTGTCCCAATCCCTTGTTCCTTCCATTACTTTTAAAAGAAGGTCGCCAACAAAGTCAACAGGGTGCTTGCCGTTGAAGTCCTTTACTCCAACAGATTTTAAAATAGATATGGCATAGGCATTCATACTGTCTATGATTTCATCCATGTTTTCCGACTGTATTGCTTCAGCAAGATTCATTTACGTTTCTATATTGGTATGCTAAGGTCCGAAATTTTTTTGCCACTTGGTGGCAAATTTATTGGAATTCATAGCATACTTATTTGAAAGCCCTCTTTGAGCCAAAAAATCCGAGTTTTTGCTTGGTTGTGTTTTTGGTGGTGAGAAGGAAATAAATGAGTATGATTATGAGTTTTAAATTTTACAAAACAACACCGCTAGTAATTTCAATCATCTTCCTGTCAGGATTGATTGACTACGCAGTCGGGCAATGGATTAGTCCTTTCCTTGCCGACCATCTTTCTTCCACAAGTCATTTCAGAGTCCCAACTACTGTGAGTTTGCTTGGTATGTTTTTCATTCTGTTTGATAATCTGCTGTGGAAATTTCCTGTTTTCAATCTGCTGATGGCTGTTCCTAATATGGCTGGCAGATACAAAGGTAAAGTCAAATTTGAATGGGATGGAAAAACCGGTGAAAAGGATTGCTTTATTGAAGTAACTCAAACTGCTTCCAAAATAAAAGTGCATACCTATTTCAGCGATGGTGTGAATGAGAATACTTCTTCAAAAAGTTTGGTTGAGGATATTAAGCATGAAGAAGATGGCTTTTATGATGTTTATCTTTTTTACCTGAACGGTGGTTCAAAGCAGAATGGTGGTCTTGACTGCCATGAGGGTGCAAATAAGTTACGGTTTTTCCCCGGACACAATGCTTCAGCAAATGAACTCAGAGGACACTATTTCACAAACAGGAAAATTCAAACACGGGGTGAAATTGAAACCATGTTCGTCTCAAAAAAATTAGAAGGAAAATTTTAATCACTTAATTTAAATACAATGGCAAACTGTCACCAGTTGTTCCAGCACTATAATAGTGCCATCAAACTCGGAGATGAGAAAAGAGATACTCTTATCCGATTCAGAGATTCATTGAGAAAAAGAATGAACTCAAACTATCAGCAAATTCCCTTAGCTGAACGGCACCAGATTCAAATGTATTTTCAAACGCAGGGTTCTTTCATTATGGATACCATCATAAAACCTTTGAGTGATGATTTTGATTTGGATGATGGTGTTTACTTCGCTGGCGGTCTTTCCGAGATCCAAAGACCTAAACCGCAAGTGTTTCATGATTGGGTTATCCGTGCTGTGGATAAGGACAACGAGTATGAGAATGTTCAGGATAAAGCAACTTGTGTTCGTGTTCTATACAAAATGGGCTTTCATATTGACATTCCGATTTACTATGCCGACAATTATGATTCACCTTACCTTGCCGAAACGAAAAAGGGTTGGCTGTTAAGCAACCCTGTTGAATTCATCGCATGGTTTGAGGAGAAAACAAAATCAGGATTCCAGAAAGAATTCATTTATGAATCGCTGAAATATGCTGAACCTTATAAGAAGTGGCTCACGGATATTCGTAAAGCTGATTGCCAACTGAGAAGATTAGTTCGCTATATGAAGGCATGGGCTGATTACAAAAAGCAAGAAATGCCCTGCGGTATTATCATGACTATTCTCACTGCTGAAAATTTTGCTGTGGATGAAAGAGATGATATTGCTTTTCGTGATACGCTTATTGGTGTTAGAAATTACCTGAACCGGAACGGCTTCAAATGTCTAAGACCTACATCACCAGTTGGTGAAGATTTGTTCGCTGAAACCAGTCAAACACAAAAAGAGTATTTCATGAATGCTCTGAACGCTTTGATTGCCTCTGCAAACAAAGCCGTTGATTCGGAAAATGAAAAGGATGCTTGTAAAGAGTATGAAGAGCATTTAGGAACTCGTTTCCCGTGTCATTTGGCAAAAGAAGCTCCGAGACCAGAAATTGCTAAACAACCCAACTTAGATGCATTGAAGAGCACTGTCGTTCACAAACCATGGTCACCAAGGAGTTAGTATATCGTGAGTTTGATGAACTATGCACTAAGTATAAAAAGCTGGCTCCTCCTGAGAGACTTAATGATGGTTGGAAAATTGAAGGAGAGTTTGATGTTATAGATGCTGATGGTCATAGGTGGGATACTTATGGGATTAGGATTCTAATACCACCAGGGTTTCCTTATGACCTTCCTATTCTTATGGAAACAAGTAAGAAGATTGAACCTAGTGCGGATTGGCATAATGGAAATGGCATTTGTTGTTTAGCGACAAATGCCATTATATATAATGTATTAGGGACTCCAATTTCATTGCTGAAATGGATGGATAGATTTGTCCATGACTTCCTTGCTAACCATATCATAAAACTTAAAGATAAGAGTTATGCAAAAGGAGAATACCCACATTACGAGGAAGGAATGATAGTCGGATATAAGGAAATATTTGGACTCACTACTGATGCAGAACTTTTGAAGCGATTGAATCTGATTTGCGGAGTTTCATCGTTAGCCAGAAATGCCCCTTGTTTTTGCGGTAGCAATAAGAAATACAAGCGATGTTATTTATCGTATCCTAATGAGCATCATCATAAGATTCCTATTTCCCTTTTAAATAGCGAAAGGATTCAAATAACTAACTGGTTAAATATCAATCGAGTCGCTAAATGAAGCGTTGAGGATTGCATTCTTTTGGCATTGCCTTTGGGCTTGCTTCGTGCGTTAGCAGGCAAAGACAAATGTGTGCAATGCGGGTAGCCATTGAAATTAATTTTTTGTGCGGTGGGTTGTTTTAATTTTTTATTGCGTAGGCTTGTGGCTGCCAGTCAAGCTGATTGGACCCGAAGTCGAGTTGCTGTTATGTATCCACCTGTCAAAATTGTTTGTCGGTGAATCCCCAAATCAAACCATCCTTTTCCAGACCGCCAAATTTTAGCGCCCCGTGTTTTCACGGGGAAGGGTTTGATCTAATTTGCATGTCTTCAGGAGGTTCGATAAAAGCAAGAAATTTATTTTTTTTCCTGGGTCTGGAAATGCAGGAATTTCAGGGTCAATTTTCAAAAATGGGCCTCACAGGAAAATTGCCTGCTTGAAGGGGGCCAAACTGTTTCACGAAAAGTGATCTTGAGAATAGGGAAAACAAGAAGGATATATGGGAGACCAAGTGTTGATTTGTGGAGACACAAACCCAGGCGGAGCAATAATAGATTAGATTTTTGGATTTGTTTTCTGTAGGGCGTTTTTCAACCTGATTACATTAATGATGTTTTAATTTAAACTGGATGGACAAGTCCAGTTAAGTTTATCAGCTTTATCTAAATTATTTTTCCAATTTAAAGGTTGGAGATTGTTTATGTTATCATCTCCATTGTTTGATATAGGATTTATGTGATCTATCTCCCAGCCATGTTCAGATTGTCGGTTTCCATGTTCTGTCCATTTCATTACAAGACCACATTTGTCCCAACGCCAAAGTTCTGGTGAGAAGTTTGGAATTTCACGTCCTTTTTGCCAAATAACTTTTTTGGTTTGATCCGACCATTGGCCACCATTGCTGTCAGTGTTGTGTTGTCTTGCCATAATTTTTACTTTGAATCAATATATTATGAACTTAGTTTTTGTTCTCTTGTATTTTGTCCGTGTTTTTAAATTGAGCAATTTGTAGTTTGTAAATTTCCGCCCCTGTTTCAAAATAAATTTTCGCAGCTTGGTGGTAATTCCAATTCTCATTATCTTGATTTGCGTGTGCTTGTGGAGAGTAGTTTCTTTGAATTGAAGTCTGCTTTAATTTTTGATAGCCTAATGATTGTGCCATCTCGGAAAGAAGGTCAGTCCTAAGCAAGTCCCAAGTCTGTACTTCATTTGTCAGATTTGTATTCCCTAATGATTCATAAAGTTTCTCCCAAGCTGCTAGAACTTTTTCTTCGTCCTGAAAAACAATATCAATTTGGTTTAGCCCTCTCACAAATTCGAAATGTGTTGGGTTTCCACGTAATGAAAATAAAGTCAAAAATAAGTCTCGTTTTGTGCTGTATTTATTTTGTTCATTGTCAAGGTTACGCCCTGTTTCTACCGCCATTATCGGACTTTTAGCAATCCAGTAAACGGTTACTCCTAAAATAGCTAAACTAACGGCCCAGTATGCAATTTCTACGTAGTCTTTTATTGTCATTTAGATATTAATTACCTGGTCTTTGAAATTGCCTAAATTTTAACTGTTTGCACAAGTTTGGATATGTTTTAGTTTGAAAAGTTCCTCAGTGAATTCCCAAATGAAACCATCAATTCCCAAACCACCAAATTTTAGCTCCCCGTGTTTTCACGGGGAAGGGTCTGAGCTAATTTGCATGTATTCAGGAGGTTCGATAAAGGCAAGAAATTTATTTTTTTTATTGGGTCTGAAAATGCAAGAATTTCAGGGTCAATTTTCAATAATGGTCCCCACAGGAAAATTGCCTACTCACAGGTTCGCTCTTTGCGGAAGAGCGATTCAGGCTCAAAGCCGCTTGTTCCTTGAGATTCCGCAGCGCTTAACGAACCTAATATGTGAGAGGAAGATTGTAAGCCATACCGATGGCTTTGTTTGCAACCTGGTTTTATTCAATGTTCGTGGTTCCCCTTTGGAATACTTTGAACAAAAGTATCCGTTGATGTGCTCTGGGTAGCTTCAATGGCCGGTTTTGGGATTTTGGGTTTTCGTTGGTTTGTATTGTACGGCTGTTGTGCGGCTTTTTAGTCTACCTGGTTTCCATTGAATAATTATTTAGTCGATCCCAATAAGCCCACAATCCGGTTCGGGAAACATTTCTGCCCGGTAAATAATTATTGGGCGCCGGTGAATAATTATCGGGAGGAGGCTGCATTCTGCCAGGGGCGTTCTGATATCCATCGGATGGTTTCCAATAGCTTTCGGGCACCCCTGAGGCTCCCTGGGTGGTTCTGAATAATTATTTGCCAGTGCCGGGGAGTTGTGGGAAAGGGTTTTGCAACCTGCTGCCACTTGCCAATAATTATCAGAAGGTGGCCAATGTTTATTTGCTGGTATCCATCGTCTGCTCCGTTCTGGTAAATAATTACCGGAAGGCGCTCACTGATTGTTGACAGCCGGGAAATAATTGACCGGAACTCCAAAATAATTGTCTGAAGATTTGTTTTGTTTATTCGGGTAATTACATTTGTTCCCGGATACTACTTCAATAGCCCAATGAAAGGTCCACAGTTTGCAGAATATTTCCTTTTGACTGCATATTACTGTCTACTGGTGGATTCCTTGCCTTAGTGCGCAACATGTTTGCCACAGGCGCATTTCCCGGAAAATTGCAGTTTTGTTATCCTCGTTTTTATTGTTACTGATCGCGACAAATTGGTTTTCATTTGTGGGCCATGACGTTTGCGGTGTCATTTTGATGAATGATGGGTGTTTTCAACTTTTAAAATAGGTTGGATGGAAGAGTATTGTCATCTATGTATTCATCAATGACATATTAATATTGATTGGAAGTGTTATATAATTTGCAATTGGGTAATGGGAGCATTAAAAATAAATGAAAGATGAGGGTCGTGAACATAAATATAAGTAATAGATTTTTAGGTAGTTATAAAAATTAAGGTTTCTCAACTTTCTATTCTTTGAAATTGTGATGAAAAAAAATAATAAAAAAATATGCGAATTATTTGGAAGTAATAATTGTAGGAATATATGTTTGCATAAGTTTAAATCCATTTAAAAATATGAAAAAAGATTTTGTAAAAGTTAGAGACCTGGAATTGTCCCAACAATTAAAGGCGTTTCATGCAGGGCTGTTATCCATTG
>JAKQLF010000159.1 GCA_029567325.1 Bacteroidota bacterium
TAATTTGAAAGCTATTCACAACGATAAATCTGGTAATTCTCGACCATATATTGTTGTGTATAACCCTAGCAAGATAATAATTTGAAAGCTATTCACAACCTTTTTGATCCATTTACAAGTGGATATGCTGTTGTGTATAACCCTAGCAAGATAATAATTTGAAAGCTATTCACAACATACAAAGGAAACCTGAATGTTCTGAAATAGTTGTGTATAACCCTAGCAAGATAATAATTTGAAAGCTATTCACAACATTAGTGCAAGCGCCATTATCTTTATCTGGTTGTGTATAACCCTAGCAAGATAATAATTTGAAAGCTATTCACAACAAAAAGAACAAAGATTCAGGCTTTACAATTGTTGTGTATAACCCTAGCAAGATAATAATTTGAAAGCTATTCACAACCGTGTGGTTACTATAGACCTCATTCAAACGGTTGTGTATAACCCTAGCAAGATAATAATTTGAAAGCTATTCACAACCAGAAAGTAAAGAGGAACAAATTCCGCTTAGTTGTGTATAACCCTAGCAAGATAATAATTTGAAAGCTATTCACAACGTCATTACAATGTATAATACTTTCACCATCGCTGTGTTTAACCCTAGCAAGATAATAATTTGAGCATCAATTGGTGATTAGTCTAAGCCTCATCAAAGATACTTTATACAGTCTATTAATTTTTCATCAAAAACACCATCTAATCGTTGAAATCTGACCATAAATTTGACATTTGACGAGTCAATCTCACAATTTAAATGCTTTGGACCTCATTAAAAAAATAAATACATAATTTAACTTATAATTTCTATATTTGTAATAATAAAAAAATTATACTATGAAAAACAACTTACAACAACTTAAAACTACACTACTTCTAATCCTATCATTTTTAATAAATACAATTATAATTTCACAATCTTCACCTGGATCATGTGGTGTCACGCCAGAGTCGCTGAAAATCAATAGCGAAAATGAAGAGAAAGAAAAAAATCCGAATACAGGATTTGAACAAAATAGTGTTCCTACCAATTGTTCTCTATATAGTTCTAAGACTATAAGAATTCATATCCACTATATTTTGAGAAGCAATGGTACAGGTAATTTTAATGAATACAATGATGGCTATATAGGTACTGCTGACCATAACCCTGGGGTAACTGGTTATACAAGAGCCAGAACTGTTATTGATATGGCCAATTTTGTAAATAGTCATAATTATCAGCTTTGGATTCCTAGTGGCAACACTTATCCAGTTTTAGCAAAAAGACTTTATTTTGAATTGGCGAGTGTTAACTTTATTAAAAGTGATGTGCTTTACGATTATTACTTAAACAATACAATTTGCAATAATATTCAAAGTACAGACCAACTTTATGGGAAACAAAGAGGAAAAAGTATCAACGTTTATTATGTTGGAAATGCCTCCGAGCCTCATTCTGGATGTACTATCCAAACATTTAATTCTCCAAGAAGCTTTCTAGCACTTATTAACAAAGACTGGAAAGGTTATTATGATAATGATCCTTTGTGGAATGGGGCTGGCCACTTATTGTGTCATGAGGTGGGGCATTGCTTGGGTCTTAAACACACACATAATAGTGAAGACGACGGGTGTAATGATACTGCCACACATCCTGATTGTTGGCAACATATACCAGGTGATCCAGTTTGTGGTAACTGGGCAAACATAACTAACAATACTATGGCATGGATAGGAGGTTATCAAAGCTCCTTATCTCCTTGTCAAATTGATAAAATTCACACGAATATGAGTACTTTTTTATCTCCATATGTTAGTTGTGACCCCGTTACTTTCCCCACATCACTTAGCATAGAAGTATCCCCAAATCCAAATCTGGGAAACTTCGATATAAGATTCGAAAGCGCGAAAACCCAAAAAATACAATTTGCCATATATGACAAACAAGGTAATATGGTGATGCCTTTAAGGTCAATAAACACAAAGTCCCTTGAAAAATTTATAGAAAAAATAAATTCCAACTTACCTCCTGATCTTTATATAATCATAGCCCTGGGAGAAGATGGAAGTTATGCTCACAAACAAATCTCTATTAACTAAAACCTGAAAATGAAAACATTCATATCTTTTTTAATGCTGTGTTTTTTATCTTTCGACACATTTGGACAATTTATTAAACCTGAATTTATTTTTACATTAATCGGTGAGGATGCTCTTGGAAATAAGGATACCGTAAAAGTGGGCTATCATTCAAATTCTCTTTCAATAATTGATCCGAGGGTGGATTTAGACCCAAGATTTGATAACAAAGATATTTCCAGCATCAAGTGGTCCAAACCTTTTGAAATGCGAATGATAAATACTTTGTCACATTTTGAGGTGGGGTTAGGGAAAAGCAGTAAAAATATAATTGTTCCTTATTCGTATGAACCTGCAAATTGTGAAACTAGCGAGTACATACAAATTTCAAATCAGGAATATGCTCAATTGTATCTTAAATGCAAATACCCTCCTTATAAATTAACTTGGGATACAACCATATTTAAAAGAGAACCGTGTGCAGCGAATTCTTTCATAGTTTTAAACACTCTTCCTACTTACATTTCTCAATTCATAAACCCTGGTGCTTACCCCAATAAGGTGGAATTAAAGACTGAAGGTATGCTCTTAGATTCTGCAAAACTGAAAATTGACTTCAAATATCCTGACAATACTATGGACACCTTAGATGCGCACTACGTCGTTGGTTTTGCCAGCGCGGCTGCCAAATTTATCGTTGGAACAAAAGAAACGGAAGTACTTCAAGCCGCCAGCATTTACCCCAATCCCGGGCATGAGAAAATATATTTAGATGTTGGAAATGAAAATGGTTTACATTCTGAAGTCCATGTAAAAATTGTTTCTATGTTTGGTCAGCAAATCTTAAAGAAAGGGATGATTAACGGTACAAGTTTGGAGGTGGATGTGAGCGATTTAAAAG
Organism: Bacteroidota bacterium; assembly: GCA_029567325.1. GTDB lineage: Bacteria > Bacteroidota > Bacteroidia > Chitinophagales > Saprospiraceae > JADKBO01. The sequence goes on from JAKQLF010000159.1 coordinate 2,963, forward strand.
CTGGCCCTTATGTTGCAACTTTAACTGTTGCAGGAAAACGCATTTCAGGGAGGTTTGTGAAGTTATAGAAAGTGGCTTATATAGTAGATACCCGCACAAAAACGACCGCCAAAAACTGAAGCTGACACCTCTAAACGGACTGAAGCATTTCGCCCAGCATTTACCTTTTTTAAAACTTTCGTCTTACTTCTCTCGTCTTTCGTCTTTTTCTAAAAACTTTATTAATTCCTAAAAAATTAAAAAATAAAGCACCAGATTGTAAAAAAATGATACTTTTGCAGCCTGTGAGGGCAAAATAGGCAGCTCCTTTTGAACTCCCCCAGGGCAGAAATGCAGCAAGGGTAAAAAGTTGAGCGCCTGGTTTTGTTCCTCACTTTTTTGTTTAGACACATATTTACACATCATAAAATCTTAATTTACCATGTTATTTTTCATAGATACTGCAAATTTAGACCAAATTAAAGAAGCCAATGATTTAGGAATTTTGGACGGAGTTACCACCAATCCATCATTGATGGCGAAAGAAGGAATCACTGGACAAGCCAATATCATCAAACATTATGTAGATATTTGCAATATTGTTGATGGCCCAGTAAGTGCTGAAGTAATCAGTACAGATTTCAACGGCATCATTGAAGAAGGTAAAAGATTGGCAGACTTGCACGACAATATCGTGGTAAAAGTGCCAATGATCAAAGACGGTATCAAAGCCATCGCTTGGTTTACAGAGCATGACATCGCTACAAACTGTACTTTGGTATTTTCTGCAGGACAGGCCATTTTAGCAGCTAAAGCAGGTGCGACTTTCTTGTCTCCATTTATTGGAAGAGTAGATGACACCAACTGGGACGGAGTAAGTTTGATCAAAGACATCGCTGAAATTTATGCCATCCAAGGTTATGAAACAAGCATTCTCGCAGCGTCTGTTAGAAATTCAAAACACATCGTTGATTGTGCCAAAGCTGGTGCTGATGTGGTAACTTGTCCATTATCTGCAATTTTAGGATTGTTGAAACACCCATTGACTGACATCGGATTGGAGCAATTTCTTGCAGACCACCAGAAGGCAGCAAAATAACATATTCTATTCGTAATAGAATCTTATAAAATACAACCCAAGGTTTGACTTTTGAAAGTCAGATCTTGGGTTTTTTATTTGCATTAACCTCACTCTATGAATGCTGTTCTTGATATAACATTGTAACAAATTCAACCCCTACTCAGGCCTACTCAGGGTTGGATGAAATTGGGGATTTGATTCCCCGAGCTTCGCACGGGGCTATTGAAATTGAACCCAGTCTGGGTTCTATCCAATTCGCCACATTTTCCGACCTCTGATTTCAAATTGTAGGTTTTGATAAGAAAAAACATTGACACAAATTCTATTAAGTGCCTATTTGGAAATTTACTTTCGTCTTTCTTCTTTCATCTTTATTCTTCTAAACTATTGTATCATTGTATTTGCAATTAATGTGTAATTATGTCTATTCAAACAGAAGTTGAGTTTTTAGGAATTAAACAAATCAGTGAAGTAGTGGCTACGACGCTTGCAAAAATGCGTGAGTATGCCCAACCGGGAATGACCACATGGGACTTGGACCAATATGGAAAACAATTGTTGGAAGAAGCGGGGGCACAATCTGCTCCCATGCATGATTATGATTTTCCGGGTTATACTTGCATTTGTGTGAATGGACAAGTGGCGCACGGCATTCCAAATAAAAAAACCGTCATCCAAACAGGAGATTTAATCAACATCGATGTGTCTGCACTTAAAGACGGATTTTATTCTGACAATGGCGGTTCATTTGTATTGGGCGAAGACAAATTTGGACATCAAGAGTTGGTCGGTGCTTCTAAAGAAATACTTTTTAAAGCCATCAACGCCATTTCAGGAGGTGTAAAAATCAATGCCATCGGTCACATCATCGAGAGTGAAGCGAAAAAAAAGGGTTATAAGGTAATCAAAAACTTGGCTGGTCACGGTATTGGAAGGGCATTACACGAAGAACCTACCGGCATTCTCAATTATCGGGATTATTTAAACACCCAACGATTCAAGAAAAACAGCGTCGTTGCCATAGAAACTTTTATCGCTACCAAATCCACCCAAACCATCACCACCAAAGATGGATGGACCATGGTCGGAAATAAGGGTGGTTTTGTTGCACAACATGAGCATACCATTGTGGTCACAGAAGCCAAGCCCATCATCCTCACCCAAGCCAACGGTATCTGGAATTAAACCTAAAAAAAGCCCATGACCGAGCTAGAAAAAATGTTGGCAAGCCTTCCCTATGATTCCAGAGATCCTGAACTATTGGCGCTTTACCTTCACGCAAGGAATTGGATGCAGATTATCAATGTAAGTGCATTCAATCAAATAGAAGAAAGAATATCTGCTTTTGAGGCTTTGTTGGGAGCCATTGGAGCTGATGTTTGGATAGAAGCACCATTCTATTGCGATTATGGTCGCTTTATCAGTGTTGGAAGTGGTACATTTATACACATGAATTGTACGTTTATAGATAATAATTACATCACCATTGGAAAAAACTGTCTGATCGGACCCAGTGTGCAAATCTATACCTCCAACCATCCCCTTAAAGCCAGTGAACGATTGGCTCCAAATGAAACCGGCGGGATGTCTTATGTTTCTTCGTCCCAAGCAGTAACCATTGAAGATCAAGTTTGGATTGGTGGTGGTGCAATCATTCTGCCTGGAGTCACCATTGGTGCAGGAAGTACCATTGGTGCGGGCTCTGTAGTGAATAAATCCATCCCAGCAGGCGTAGTTGCGGTTGGAAATCCATGCAAAATTTTGAAAACACTATGAGTGTTTCTGAAAAAGTATCGGACAATTTTGCCATAAAAACGGTGGCTTGGAGCATGGCCTCCAACTTTGTCTTGGCCATCATCAAATGGTTGGCAGGATATTTTGGCCATTCCTATGCTTTGATTGCCGATGCCATCGAATCGAGCACTGACGTATTCACTTCTTTTTTGCTGATTTTAGCATTGCGTTATGCCAATAAGCCGGCCGACGAAAATCACCCTTACGGACATGGTAAAGTAGAACCACTCGCTACTTTTCTTGTTGTTTTATTTTTAATCTGTTCCGCAGGTTTGATTGCCTACCAGAGCATCATCAATATCCAAACGCCACATGAATTGCCGAAGCCTTTTACTTTGATTGTGCTCGCTGGCATCATCATTTGGAAGGAATTGTCTTTCCGATACGTCAATAAACAAGGAGAAGAAAGCCACAGTACATCCTTGAAAGCTGAAGCTTGGCACCATAGAAGTGACTCCATTACTTCATTGGCTGCGTTTTTGGGAATATGTTTGGCCTTATACCTTGGCAAAGGTTATGAATCAGCCGATGATTGGGCTGCCCTACTAGCAAGTGTATTGATTTTATATAATTGTTTTCTAATTTTCAGACCTGCTTTGGGAGAAATCATGGACGAACATTTCTACGATGATATCGTTGCCCATGTCAGAACAGTTGCCGTTACTGTACCTGGAATCATAGGGACTGAGAAGTGTTATATCCGCAAAGCCGGAATGAAATATCAGGTGGATCTCCACGCCATTGTTGATGGAAATATTACGGTATCGGAAGGGCACAGACTAGCTCATGATTTGCAAGATTCGCTCATGGAACAAATCCCGGGCATCGCCCACATCATTATCCACATCGAGCCGGATAAGGAATAAATTTTTAGGCAAAAAGGATTTTGTCTATTCAAATCCTGATTATATTCAATTTTCACTTGAAAATCGGACAGACGAAAGGCCTTTCGTCTCTGCCAATTCCCATTTTAATGAATTTTAACCTGACAATGATAAGGGCGAAATGCTTTTCGTTTCTGACAATTCCCATTTTAATGAATTTTCACCTGAAAATCGGACAGACGAAAGGCCTTTCGTCTTTACAAACCCCTTTATTTTGATGAATTTCCACAAAAAAACATATGGCCGAAAAGCATTTTCCCCCTACGAATTCTAAAAAATATTATTTCAAAATTTAACATTTATGTCCTTGACTTATATACATTATCTATATATATTTGCTTAAAAAAGTAAAATACCTCCCCCCAACAACAGGAATTTTACTTCTTAAAAAATTATAATCACTTGAACTAAAGAATTTCCTATGCGAAAAACTTTACTCCTATTTCTATGCTTATTACTTTGCTTTTCTATTTGCCACGCCCAGATAAACATTGAGACAGAGACGTTGTCTAGCCCATCATTTTGTAGTGGAAAATTAATAACAACTACCAGCATCTCAAACGATGGCAAAACTAAAACGGAGGCATTCGTCTTAGAATTTGACAGTAATGACGGTGTACTTATTTCACAAGGAGAAACATTGCTCCCTGAAAATGTAATTTTTCAATCTCCAGATGTTTTGATCATTCCAGCAATGGCACCTTGTGAAGTAATAAACATTGATTTGGTATTTTCATTGCCAATTTGTTTTCAGAAAAATGAAACCTGTTTAAATATAAAATCCATTCATCAAGAGTCCCTGATTTGTTCAAAAGTGGAACAAGAGTTGTTTGCTATCAATGACCTTCAAATTAGAAGTCAGGGAAATAAAAAGTACATTAGAACATTCAAGATTTCCAACATCGGAACTACCTCATTTGACAAAATATTTCTTCGATATTCAGCTACAGGCGAATACCAAGTTTTAAGTAAAAACTTTGGAGATTATGATGGCAACTTTGATATTTTTGATGAATCAGATTTTGTGCAAATTGGGAATAAAGATTCTCAAATTGATCCAGGAGAGGAAATAGAGATAAATCAAATATTGCAAATCAATCAATGCACATCAAACATCATTGATTCCTTGGCAATTGTAGTGGACTGTGGGTCAGGACCTTGCAAAGAAACCTATAAACAAGAAATGACCATTTTTCATCTGTCAAATGTGCTTAATGGTTTCAATTTAAATACGCAAATTACAGCATATGAAAAAGGATCAGATTGCCGCCAATTAGTAATGCGCGGATTTGCTGTAGGTGTTAGTTTGGATTATTATAGAAATTTAGAATTTTTGATTCAAATCAAAAACAATGGTAATATTTCAACAGCCGATAGTGTGAAGTTTATTCAATCGGGAACTGTTATTTCGGCAGGTAATAATGATACCATTTCTATTAAAACATTGAGCGTTGAAAATGATCGACTTGTAGCAGAAGATGGTGATGGAAAATACAATGATCTTGCTTTAAATGATACTCTATTTTTTGAATTTTATACCAATTTACAAGACGAAATAAGTCAGGAAGCAGAAGTGACAGCCCTTGTATTCTATGAAAATGAATGTGGTAATAAATCATTTGGGAGAACCGTGTCTCGAGCAAATTTTGATGCAAATTCCAGAGTCACAATAGGTTCAAGACTGGATTTGACCAATGATTTCAATAAAATTATCAGACATCCATACGATGGAGATACTGCCAGAATAAATATTACAAATAATTTCCCAGTTTTTAATACCTGCGAACAATTTTCTTATGATTTGCAATTTATAATTCCTCCAACATTCAAACCTTTGGGAGACAGTCTTAAATACATTGTTAGATCGACAACAACATTTGATTCCATCATAGCCGAAATGGGTGGATTTCCTTTTTCCACCACCTACACCTATGGCTCATATCCCTTTACTGTATTTAATGATACCATTTATATACATTTTGATGACAGAAACACAGCTCAAAGGCAATTTTTTTTAGATTTAGTAGCCACGGGAGGAGCTAGTTATCCAATTGGCGATGCCTGTAACAAATGTTTCCAACCTGACAGCACTCAAATTATTTTTAAATCTTCTTATAAATGTCAGAATAGCTGTATAAATGAGATAAACCATAGTAACGAGTCAAACCCACAAATCATCTCTGGTAATACTTTTGTGTCGTATGCCACCAAAGCAGATAGAAATAAAATAGAAAAACCTTTGTGGCTCATTGACTCATCCTATATGATTGTAAAAACGGGTATTTATGAAGATAACTTCGCAAATAAGCCAATCGAATTTGGCATTAATTCAATCATTTCTGGTAATGATGACTTGGAAGATGTTGCACTCGTTTTATATGATGGCGATTGCAATTTAGAAAGTTCGGATACCATCATTTTTAGTGCTTATTATTCCGATAAGGACAATTATTTTTCAAATTTTGACGCAAATGTTGAATTAAAATTATTGAAAAAAGATGGTACAATCATCCGTGAAATACTTGCGCCTTACAGAATAAGTGTACCTGCTATATCGGTGTATGAATTGGTGTCAAATGTTCAGAAATATGACTATGATCTTACAGCATTCATTCAAAGTAATAACATGACCTTAGGCGATTCTTTGTATATCACAAGGATATTGAAAGCTAACACAACATTCAATAATCAAGTCAGAAGCAGAGCTCATGAAATAACCTCTATAGGAACAGAATGCTCAAAAACTTATGGTCAAAAGTTGCTTCAAAATTTCAACAGAGCTGCCCCAAAATTGGCATTAGATATCAGAGCATTTCGGTCACAACGGTATAGAAATGAATGGTTTACGCTTTCCAATGACCCATTATCTCGATTGGTAATGGATTTCAACTTTTTGGCATATTATTCAAAAGAGAGTAATTATGAAGGTTATAAATCTTTAGTAGTTCCTACAAATGTCACCTTTACCATTCCAAGACAATCATTTCTTCAAATAGACACTGTAAAAAATGAACAGATAAACACGAGATTGCCTACCAGAAGTTTTAATATTGGACAAAATATAGACTATGAAATTGATTCTATAAAATTGGTAGATCATTCTCATAGCCTCAATGAATATTACATTCCCATGCGATACCTGCATTACCTCAACCAAGACGATACCATTCCGTTTACTTACAATTATAGAGAAAAACAGACCGATGGATCTTATTTATCAAAATCATTTTCAACGAGTAAAATAATATCATCCATTAAATATCAATACCTTATACAGGACAAGGTTCAAATCAATAAAGTAGATTCTGCTTCGTGGCCAATCATATATACTCATGAATCAATCAATGATTTAATGCAAACTGGTGAATTACGAGATCCAAATTCCTTTATTTTACAAAATAACTGGGTGCTTATAAAACCTTCTTTATCGAATTTGACACTCACCTTATACGACAGAGATAGAGATTCTGTGATTAATCCAATTGCGACAAAAGATGGCTATTTTTTATACCAATTTGATAGTCTACAAATTGAAAGAAAACTGGAGCTAACTGCAAAAAATTATAATTGTCAATCATTAGAAATTGAATATTATACGGCTTCTTGTTCAGAAAATCCATTAAATTATTTGGATTTTTTCATATCCAATGCTGGCGGTATTTTTAAGAAAAATACTTTGAGGGTGGTTGTACAAAATCCTACTTTTGAAAGTAAGTTACAAGTAAGATCCATTAATATACAAAAGTGTGGAGAGATACGATTGACGGGTAGTTTCGTCAATTTTACCAACAAATCAGCCACCGTGTTAGGAATCGTAATTGAAAGACCAACAGGTTTCACCATTACAAAAGCTGAAACATTCAAAAACAATAACCTACAAAATGTATCTATTTCACAGGACACCATGTGGTTTAGTTCTTCAATTTTGCTCGATGGTTCTGGCAACGATTCTCTAAAATATTCCATAGATGCGGCCATTCCTTGTCCTTATTTTGATGAACAGGAATTCATGGTGACTTTACTCCAACTAGACGATTGTGGCAATGTCGTACCTTTCCCTGTTTTACTGAAACCAATAAATCTTTTCCCTGATGCTGTCCAAACTAATGTAAAATTTGGAATAGAGTTTCAAGCAATTTCAGGGAGATGTAACGAGCAAGTAACCTTGAATACCACAATCAGTCATGGAAGTGACCTGTCTGCAGGGGATGTCATCCTTTTGACCCCACCAAGTGAGGATCATTTTTCCAATTTAATTCCAAAGGTCGACCCTAGAATTGCAAAAATAAGTATTGAAAACAACCAATTGGTAATCAATTTATTAGAACCATTGGCTGCTGGAAACACCTTGGCATTTTCTGTGGATTATGAAAAAAATTGTAGCCTTTCTTGTGAAGCCACAAATTGGTCAATAGACTATTATAAATCTGAGGAATTGGATTGCAAAGCGGACTGCTTCATATTGAGCAAACACCTCACAGAATCATTGCTCGTCGATTTCTCCCTGGATTTAGCTGGTTTATCAAAAGATACAGTTTGGAGTGATCTATCTGGTATTCATTTTGAATTCAAATCAAATGGAAAAACATACAATGACACGGTGCAAGTCGAATTGTATTCTGATGTGGATGCAAATGGGCAAATAACTGATCAAGACATTTTATACAATTCTGGAAATGTTTTACTTTTTAATGATGTTGATGGAAATCCATACTTGCTGTTTACAAGTTCCAATTCAAGAGCTTGTAATTTGTTGGCTCTAATTACAGCTGATTGTTCTTGTGATACTTTGATTTTTGATTTCGTTTTACCCCAGGCAGAACCGACACCTATTGTTTACCCTGTTTGCATACTGGATCCTTTGACCTTCACTTTACCCAATCTCAATGCTCAGCAAGTTGTCTGGCCAAATTCCAATTTTCTTTCGGAGACGAGCAGAACTGGGGCTGTTTATACCAACCCTGAAATTACTGCTGACGACACAGTGAGGATACAATTTATTGATGAGTTTGGTTGCACCTTGACTTTCCCACTGGTTTTCACTCCTGGCATCAAAGACTTGGAGGTCAATATCATAAAACCTGAGAACTGCGACGCAGATGCAGCTTCCAAAATTACATTAACCACGCAATCCATGCTCAACAACGTTTCCATCAATGGGGTGATGCAAGATGATACTGCACAACTGTTTCTGCCAGCTGGCGAACATATCCTAGTCTTAACCGACAATCTCAACTGTATGGTTCAGCGCACCATTTCCATCGATACGCTTTTGAATCCCCAAATACAATCCATCATTGCTGTAGCTCCAACTTGTTCTGACGGACAGAATGGAACGGCAACCATTTCCTTATCATTTGATAGTGAACGCTTTACATACTTTCTTGACAAACAGCCAATTGATACGCTCTTTACCAATCAACTATCACCCGGAACCCATTTATTTGAAGTGGTAGATTCGCTTGGATGTAAAGATAGTTTGAATTTTGAAGTGCTCAACAGAATGCCTTTTCTTGCCAAAACCGACTCATTGGAAGCTATTTGTGACGGACTCACGGTGGATTTTAGTAATTTGATTTTTGAAAATGGAACGGCACCCTATAATTATAGTTTTGATAGCATCGTCTTTACCGACCAAGTGAGAACAACTTTAGATGTATTTAATGAAGACACAACCCTATTTGTGAGGGATAAAAATGGTTGCACAGTCAGCTTCCTTGTGCATTTAACAAACAAGCCTAAAAGCTATTTAGAAGTATTTACAGATACCGTGCTCGCTTATGGGACGGTTCTAGAATTGGGCATCCAAAATCCGGCTGAATTTCCCGACTTAACTTGGATCAGTGATCAAATGCTTTCTTGTACCTTTTGTACAAATCCCACCCTCGTTGTAGAGGCATATACTTCCATTTTATTAAAAGGTTTGGATGTAGATCAATGTGAGGACAGTGTCAAAATTGAAATCAGATTGTTGGACATCAATTTGGAAAATTTATTTCCTAATGTCTTTGTTCCTTCATCTGGTTCTGAAAATAATGTTTTCAAAATTGAAAAAAACAACCTCATTCATTCCATCGAAGTATTTAAAGTTTTTGACCGATATGGCAACTCGGTATTTCAACAATCCAATGCTGACGAAGTGAGTTGGGATGGCAATTTTGGTGGCAAACCATGTACTGAGGGTGTTTATGTCTTTCAAACCTCGGTTATCATCAATGATAAAGACAAAACTCAAAAGAATTTCACAGGCACCATAACCTTGATCAGATGATCTTTTGAGGAAAGAGGTTTTGACATGACCTAAATCATGTTTGGTAATCAGAAAATCGCTGGAGCCTTCTAAAACACTACGAATCTCATTATGCATGTTTCATGACCTTGATCACTGAAGCGAAGTAAACTATGGCCTTTATCTATATTTGTTGCTTATGTTTTTAAACAAAATATTTTGTGAATGGCAACAAATAATCTGCATACTTTTCACATTCCTGTCATGGGTTTGGCATTCACCATAGATACTCCCATCAGAGTGGCGAATTATGGGATATCTTCTGTTATTTCGATTGCAGACGATGAACTCATTGAAAAAATGAGAGCATTTTATAGCAAGAAATTTGGTATTCCTTATCAAGAAATTCCACAAAAAAAGCAAGATCACCGCGCAGAAAGAATTGCGGCTTATTTGAATTTGGTAGACCAGATTGTAAAAGATAAATTCGAAAAATTCAAAATAGAATTAGCAGAAAACAAAGCATCATTGGAAAATTATGTTGCAATGTTGCCCGATGAGTCTGCAGTCAAAAAGGGATTGGAACTTTTGATGAATGACGAAATTGAATTCAAAAATAATATCAAAATTTTCCTGGACGAGCACTTGATTGTTGGTGATATTGATGTGAATATCATGACCAAAGTCGACAAGGACAATTTCATAAAAGAGGAACAATTACCTGTTGAATATAATGACGCGCACGCTGCCCTTCGGGGATTTGCCAACAGTAATTTGAATTCTTCTGTTGTGCTTTCAGCAGGAATGAACCCTAGGTTATTTGTCTATTTCAAAAATTTTCCTGCCTTCTTTCCTGATTTAAATGATCACTTAGCCAAGAAAATAATCTTGAAAGTGAGTGATTTTAGGTCGGCCATGATACAAGGAAATTTCTTGGCCAAAAAAGGTCTTTGGGTTTCTGAATACCGCATAGAATCTGGACTCAATTGCGGTGGTCATGCATTTGCAACAGATGGATATTTATTGGGACCAATACTGGAAGAATTTAAACAGAAAAAGGATCAACTCGTACAGTCAGCCCATGATTTGATGGTGAAAGCTCTGGAGCAAAGTGCAATGCATGTTCCCGCTAAACCTTTGGAATTAAAAATCACTGTACAAGGTGGCGTGGGCACTGCAGAAGAACATAAATTTCTACTGGACGAATACCAAGTCGATTCAGTTGGTTGGGGATCTCCATTTTTATTGGTTCCAGAAGCTACTTCAGTGGATGTAGAAACCAGATCATTACTGATGAATGCCAAAGAAAAAGATTTCTATTTGAGTCATATTTCACCCTTAGGTGTACCTTTCAATACAGTGCGGGGCACTACCAATGAAATCATTAAGCAACATCGAATTGACGAAAACAAGGCAGGAAGTTCTTGTCCGAAAAAGTTTCTAGCTCTGAGCAAAGAATATGGAATGGAAGGCATTTGCACCTCTTCACAAAAATTTCAAGCGTTTAAATTGGCTGATTTAGAGGCGCTCAAAGACGGTATTTCAGCTGAAGTCTATGATAAAATGAAATTTGACATTACTGAGAAAGCTTGTCTATGTGTAGGCTTAGCCAATGCCGCATATCTGGAAAACGACATCAAAATCAAAGGTCAAGCTCAAGGTGTTGTCATTTGTCCTGGACCTAATATGGCTTATTTTGACAAAGAAGTATCATTGTCAGATATGGTAAAACACATTTATGGAAACACAATGGTCATGACGGATGATGATCGTCCTAACTTTTTTATAAAAGAATTAAAAATGTACATAGACTATTTGGTTCACGAAATAAATGGAATAACAGTAGATTTGACAACTGCACAAATAAAAAAATGGAACGCATTCAAAAATAATCTCTTAGAGGGAATTGAATATTATCAGGTTTTATTCTCCAAAACAAGTTATTTCAAAGAAGATATAAATACCATTCAAACCCAACTTGATATTTATAAGGCTAAAGTTGAGGCTATTGAGATTCCGGAATTAGCATTGGTTTAGCCTCACGAACCTTACAATTGCTTTCAAAGAACTGCTTTGATCATTTGCTCAATTTGACGTGAATTACTTCAAGTACTTTCTGGCTCATTTTTTGCAATCTAGGTAACTATTCAGCTATTCGATTTTAAATCAAAAAATTAAAGACATTTTTGATCAAAATTGGACATGGCTTTAAAGTTACAATATTAGACGGAAATGGAATTTTTCCAAATCAACTTTCGTTTTGGGTTTATGATCAACAAAATAGGACAAAAGTTTATGTTCAAAAGCAAACATATCTTACTCGTAGCATTTGCCTTGCTTTGTATTAGCGGTGCTAGTCAGAACTTATATCAATTAGAACCCCTTTCCTGGTTACCTGCAAACGCGAGTGTTTCACACTTGGCAGCCAACAAAACTGACATTTTCATAGGCACCGACATTGGACTATTTACCAGCACCGGAACTGCTGCGGTTTTAAAATACCCTGGCGGCGTATCTGCATTGACCGCTGGTGATAAAGAGGCTTGGGTAGCGATAGGAGATGACATTAAAAACACCTCAACAGGTGCATCTTTGTTACTCCCAACACAAGCTAAAATCACCTCTTTAGCCGTGAATGGAAATACCTTGTGGGTAGGCACTGAAACTGGCCTATTCCAAGCAAACTTGCAATCAGGTCGCGTCGAAGAACTGACCAACAGAAATTCAAAATTCACTAAATCTGCTGTAAACTTTGTACATGTAGATGATAAAAAAATACTGTGGATCGGCACCAATAATGGAGATTATCGAGTAGCGGATGGGAAATGGAAACATTATCACAAAGGATCTAATGTGCTCGACTTTTATGAAAACAGCGAAGGTATATGGTTTGTAAGTAAGGACGATATGTGGTTGATTGATCCATTCAACAGAGAATATCCGGTTGGTTTGGATGAAGATTTGGCTGTTGGAAAATTGCGTGATTTTTGTTTGGATAAAAAAGGGATTTTATACTTTGCTTCAGACAACTTGGTCAGATACGACCCTTATAAAACCAAAATAGACGCATTCAATGATGAGATTACCAAACTCACCAATGAAACCACTGCTTTATTGCCTTATAAGGATGCCATTTTGATTGGGACCAAAAGCAAAGGCATGTACAGTCTGGGATTTTTGGATTCAACCGCCATGAATGTCAACATTGTCATGGATAAATTATTGACCTGTGCACCTGGAAGTGAAGCACAAATTTCAGCTTTTGTGAAAGGTGGCCAACCTCCCTATGTATTTGAGTGGAATCAAAATAATAAAGGCAGTTCTACGCTTTCAGGTCTTGGTGCAGGAGATGTTTATCTGAGAGTTACCGATGCCACGGGTCGAGTTTCAAATAAAACCATTACCATCAATCCTCCAGCTAAACCCATTATTGCTTTGGAACGCATTGAGTCAGCCCATCAATACCTCGCAGATGGAGCGATTTATCTTCAAAAACTTCCAGGACAAAAATACGTTTGGAGTACAGGAACAGAGGGCGAAGCTTTAAAAAATGTCATCCCTGGTGTTTACACAGTAACCGTGACTGATGCTATCGGTTGTAGTAATTCTGAAACTTTTACAGTAAATGCTTTGCAAGAAACAGTGCTCATCAACCTAGACACTGTTGCTGTTGGAGAAGTGGTGCAAGTTGACAATATTTTATTCAAAGCAGATAGTACAGAAGTCCTTGGTAGTAGTCTACCTGTGCTCAATCAAATCATGGATTTCATCATCAGCAACCCCAAAGTAAATATCGAAATCGGTGGGCACACCAACACCATTCCTTCTCACGAATATTGCGACAAACTCAGTACGGATCGAGCTAGAAACATTGCACAATTCTTCTACGATAAGGGTGTTCCAAATACTAGAGTAACTTATAAAGGTTATGGTAAACGCCAACCCATTACGAATGATCAAAGTTTGGAGGGCAGGAGGAAGAATCAGCGGGTGGAGATTAAAATTTTGGCGAAATAAAGACGGAAATCGGAGGTCGGCTGCGAGCCACGAGCTTCGAGCTTCGAGCCTGAGGTTAGGTGTGACCTCTTAACCTAGCTTGACACGAATCGCCTCAAAGCTCAAATAATGTTTATAACTTTCAAAAGTTAATAATATAGTTGTTTTTACATTTGGTTTATCAAGATCAAGCGGAATCGAGCTCTGCTGGGGAGCAACTC
>JAKQLF010000175.1 GCA_029567325.1 Bacteroidota bacterium
GAGTTGATGATGTTGATATTTTTGGATAAAGAGAAACCAGTTGTCAACCTTGATTTGATGGCCAATGCTCTGATCGGACTAGAGAAAGTAAAATTCAAACTTCCTGATTGTGCAGATTTGGTATTGATCGGAGTTGAAAAACTTCTGAATGTTACCGGGTCAACCACTCTTGAATTTACAATGCTATTGGTAGATTGGCTCAAATCCAATGACGCGAAAATGTTTCTGAAGTTGAAGTTGTCAAAAAAGAAATATCGCACATTAAACCTATGAGAATATTCTGGCTTAAGGTCTGGATTTCCCTGGTAACTATTCAATGGATCAGAGTTGTCAAAAATAGATTGTAATTGTCTAGTACTTGGCTCGTTGACCGAAGTGCTATACCTGAATCTGATGCGTTGTTCAGTCAAATTATAAGTAAGAGCAGGCATGAAATAAATAAACGGTTTATTGATTTTTTCAATGCCTGAATTATTGGATATTACAGAACGTTGTACCCCTAAATCCATATTGAAATTATGGTTTTCAGTATCGTGAGAATACAAAATTGCTGCTCTTTGATAATCCGTATTATTGTCAGCCAGACTGCTCAATGTTTCGTCCAATTCTCTGATGGTCAAATCTTGTCTATCCAAATTATAAAATAACTTATCCTGTAATGATCTGAAATTTCTAATAGATGCTGACACACCGATGTTACTACTTCTAGAAAGTTGTTCGCGGAATTCACCATACACCAAATAATTGTCATTGGTGGTGTTTGAAAGTTGATTCTGAAGAATATTGGAAACTAATCCACCTTCAGTGAACTCTTGATCCAATTGGTAGTCAGAATCATTGACAGTATTTCCAAGTGTACCATTGAAAGACAATGATCGGCCAACTTTTCTAAACCTCCTTGTCCAGTTTAAGGACAATGATAAGTTTTTGTTATTGGCATAAGTGCTGTCTGCCTGATCGGTCAAAGAGCTAATCACTCCATCAAGACCAGAGGTTGAGATAAGACCTAAATTGCCTTGATTGGTCTTGTCAAATCTCAAAGAAGATTGCAACCTTACGATCTTGAAACTATCTGGTTTTGCTTGTAAATCAATAGAGACATTATGGCCCAACCGATCTGTATTACTAGAATTATCTTCTGTACTCAAATAATTTCTTACTGGAGTAAAGTTTTGTTTATCAGACAAGTTGGTGATGAATTGATCACTTTGTGTCAAGAAATAACTGGTGGTAATGCTGTACTTTGGCGAAAACTGGTAAAAGATATTTGTACCAATGTTACCACTTTGGGTAAGTCCGCTTCCACTTCCAGTATTCACTAGACCTCCGCCTCCACGACCTCCAAAGCCAGTAAGAGAACCCATTTCAGCCTGACTGAAACCAGAATTGTTTAAGTTGTTTAATTTGCCAATAAACGACAATTGAAATTTATCATTGAATTTGTTGGCTGACAATTTACTATCATATCGACCGTTGGTACCAGCACCCACCAATAAGTCGCCAAAAGTGCCCACTTTTCTATCGGGTTTCAATTCCAAATTGATAGTTTTTTCAGCTTCACCATCACTTACGCCAGTAAAAGTTGCTTTATCACTCCTTCTGTCAAATACTTGTACCTTTTTGACCGCATCTGCAGGAATATTTTGAGTAGCCATTTTTGGATCATTGCCAAAAAACTTTTTCCCGTCCACAGTTATATTATTGATGGTTTCACCTTGGGCAGTAATGACTCCTTGATCATCAACTTCGATGCCAGGCAATTTTCTGAGCAAATCTTCCACGCTCGCATTTGGCCTCAATCTGTAAGCATCCGCATTGTATTCAATGGTGTCTTTTTTGATGGTGATCGGAATGAATTCTCCTTTCACCACAATTTCTTCCAACAAGTTACTACTCTCACTCAAAGTGATAATACCCAAGTTATAAACCGCTGAGTCAGCAGGAATTTCTACTATTTTTTCTATCGTACCGAAACCCAAATAAGAAATCTGCATGCGCACTTTTTGCGGAGCTACGTTTCTGATTTTAAAATTTCCATCTAAATCTGTTGTTCCGTAGGAAATCAACACACTATCAACAGGATTGAGTAAAACCACTGTGGCTGCGATCAAACCTTCCTTTTCGCCATTTTGAATGACGCCTTCAACAGCCACTCTTTTGAATTGTGAAAATGCAGTGACACTGAGCATCATAAAAAATAATACGCTGAAATTTACTGCATCCATCCACAATTGCAGCCTCATGTAGCTCTGGATTTACGGCGCTCAAGGCTGCAAGATAAATAATGGCGTTGTAGCCATTAGATTGCCAAACTCCAGACCATACATATATATGGGAAAA
>JAKQLF010000185.1 GCA_029567325.1 Bacteroidota bacterium
TGGACAAGGTGGGGTGGTAATTGAAGGAGGAGAAATGAAATTTGCGCCAGGAACTGGACCAGGAGCCGGTAATGTGGATGTGCAAAATGTGGTGATTGAAGGTGGCGGAGGGCAGGGACAACAAGTTGAAGTACAACAACAAATGGCTCCATAATAAAATGGTAGAATCTGGCCATGGAAGTGAAAATTGAGGAGAGCTGGAAGAAAGTTTTAGGGAAAGAATTTAGTAAAGAATATTTTGTAAGTCTGGCTGAATTTGTAAGAAGTGAGTATAAAAGTAGTACAGTATACCCCCCGGCTGGTTTTGTGTTTAGGGCTTTTGAACTGACACCATTTGAAAAAGTAAAAGTGGTTATTTTGGGACAGGATCCATACCATGGAGACAAACAGGCAAATGGTTTGGCGTTTGCAGTAGGCTCCAATATTCCCCTACCACCGTCACTTCAAAATATTTATAAAGAATTGAAAAGTGATTTAGAGGTGGAAACAACAGGAGCGAACGGTAGTTTGGAAAATTGGGCAAAACAGGGAGTACTGATGCTTAATGCCACATTAACGGTAAAAGCACATACACCGGGGTCACATCAAAATAAGGGATGGGAGGAATTTACGGATGCAGTTATAAGAATATTGTCAGAAAAGAAAACTAATTTAGTGTTTATACTTTGGGGAAATTATGCTCAAAAGAAAGGGGCTGTAATTGACGAGAGTAAACATCTGGTAATAAAATCACCTCACCCATCGCCTTTTTCGGCTTACAATGGATTTTTTGGATCGAAACCATTTTCAAAATGCAATATATACTTGCTGGCCAATGGCATAGACCCGGTGGAGTGGTAAAAAGTGTATTTGTTTGATAGATTTGTTTATGAATGATTTATCGTCAGAAAAATATTGGGAGGGGCAGAAAGATATTCCAGGGTCAACAAGAGTACCAATAAGTGAATTAAAAAGTGTTTTATCAGACAGAGATAACCAAGATATGGTAATTTTGGATTTAGGTAGTGGCGAAGG
>JAKQLF010000295.1 GCA_029567325.1 Bacteroidota bacterium
TTATACTGTCAACAAGATGATCAATTATCTGTTTTGGCAGCATAGTCAAGTTGCCGCAGCTTCATAATAACAAAAATATACTGTATCGGAGAAAAGGTCGACCTTTTTAGACAGCCTCCAGGCTTTAATTTTAAATATTGCAATTTTTATTTCAACAAATAAAAGGTTTATGTCCCATCAAAATCTGCCATATTTGGTTTTTTGTTTTATATCTACTAAACAATTTCTCCTGCTCCAACAACCTTTCTTATAACTTCACTCGCCATAGTAAGGCCAAACAATGCAGGCATATAAGAAATGGTGCCGTAATAAGACTTCTTATATTTTGACCCATCCGTATATTTTAAGGCTGCCTTTGGCTGAATTTCTTCACTATAAATAGCGATGATGCCTTTGCGTTTATCAATCCTCTTGAGTTGCTTTCTCACCTGTTGTGCGAATTTGCATTCTTTGGTTTGGTATAAGTCGGCAACCCTGATTTTTGAAGGATCCATTTTGCCCCCGGCCCCCATAGAACTGTAGATTTTCACTTTGTGTTTTCTGGCTGTTGACAGCAATGTGATTTTTGGCAATACGCTGTCAATGCAATCCAAAACGAAATCAAATGGTTCTGAAGTCAACAATTGGTCTATGTCTTGAGGTTCCAGAAAGCGATCAAACGATTGGATTTCGAGTTGAGGATTGATGTCTAGGTATCTGGCTTTCAGTAAATTTGCCTTTGGTTGCCCTGCAGTACTGTCCAATGCTTGCAACTGCCTGTTTTTATTGGTAGGATCCACAGTGTCCCCATCCACGATCGTGATTTTGCCTATGCCACTTCGGACTAAAAATTCACCAGCAAAGCTGCCAACCCCTCCAAGTCCGATCAATAAAACGTTGGTTTTTCTTAGTCTTAATAATGCCTGAGGACCTATGAGTAGTTCAGTTCTTCCCAGCCATGTCGGATTATCAATATTTATTTGATCCAATTTTTAAAATATTTGAAAGGGCAAATCTACATCCTTATGAATAAGCTTTTAGCGTTATCAAACATTTTAAACTTTATTTCTTCCGCTGGTTTCTGCCTCAGATCAGCCATTATTTGGTATCGCTCTTTTATTCCTGTTCGTCTGTCACTGTCTGTTTCCAGGTGGATCATCTCCAAAGGCAAACTTTTGAGACAAGATTCAAAGACAGGTGTCATATTTTCGTGGGGCGCTACGGAAAGCCTGATGCCTTGATCTACCATTTTTTTCGCCAAATCTAGATCTCTTTTAAATCCATGTATTACCCACGTAGTTTGTGCATGTTTTTTAAACAATTGTAAAATAGAATCATACTTGCGGACACAATGTACAATCAGTGGTAATTGTAATTGGTTGGCCAGTTGGATTTGAAGTTCAAAATTGTGTATTTGCAGTTCCAAATCACCCCCCTGGAACTTATCAAGGCCACATTCTCCTACCGCTAGACACGTTTTGTTTGCCAAGATGTGTTCTTTCAATTGACTTATCTCTTCATCATGCAATTTATCTAAATGCCACCAAGGATGAAAACCAACGGTGTGCAGACCATCGGCAACATTGCGAGAAGGGTCCGTACTGACGATCTCAAGTACATCTATATAATTTTCACTATATGAATGGCAATGGAAATCAATGTATGGTACATTACTCATAATCTGATATGATGTTTTCCTACCTTTTGCCAACAAATATCTTAAAAAAGCATTAGAATAAAGATGAAGTAAAAATATTTACGACATCTTCATTTCATTGTTAAAATTATATTTTTAATTGTATTTTAGCCGCCACTTGAGAAAAATAGTTTTTTAGTTATAATCCATGGTTTATCTGTACTTTTCTTGACAAAGGTTTTCAATATTCCATGACCAATAACATCCTATTTACTCTGGTATGTTTTAAAATCAAGAGAAATTACACAAACAAACTTATTAAGAGAGAACATGGATCCATTAAAAGAGAAGTTTAAAGCACTTGCCGACATAGGCAAGGAGGAGCTCAAGTCCATAGCAAAAACTTACGGTGAGAAACAAATTGATACTGTCAATGTAGGACAAGTAATCGGAGGAATGAGAAGCATCAAATGTATGCTTTGGGACACATCATCATTAGATCCAGAGGAAGGAATCAGATTCAGGGGTTATTCAATACCTCAGCTCAGGGAATTATTACCAAAAATTGAGGGTGGAAAAGAACCACTTCCAGAAGGGCTTTTTTGGTTGATGTTGGTCAATGAAATTCCTACCAAAGAACAGGTAGACTGGTTAAGTGCTGAGTGGGAATCAAGGGCAAAAATCGACCCAAGCGTATTCAAAACATTGGACTCTTTGTCCATAGATACTCACCCCATGACGCAATTTACGATCGGCATCATGGCAATGCAATCTGATAGCATATTCGCAGCCAAGTATGACGAAGGCATGAATCGCAACGATTATTGGGATGCCATGTATGAAGATAGCATGAACCTCATTGCAAAACTTCCTCATATAGCTGCCTATATATATAGAAGATCATTCCACAATGGCGTACATATTCCTGCAAAACCTGGATTGGATTGGGCTGGAAATTTTGCTCAAATGTTGGGTATAGATCAACCTGACTTTTTATCATTGATGAGGTTGTACCTGACCATCCATGCAGATCATGAGGGCGGTAATGCTTCTGCACATACGGTGCACCTGGTTGGTTCAACCTTGAGTGATGCCTACCTTTCCTTCGCAGGAGGTATGAACTCTCTTGCAGGACCATTGCACGGTTTGGCCAATCAAGAAGTAATCAAATGGATTTTCAATATGGTTGAAAGTCTCGGTACTACTACTCCTACAAAAGATCAATTGCGGGCATACATCAATGAAACTTTGGAAAGTGGACAAGTTGTGCCAGGTTATGGTCACGCTGTACTGAGACAACCAGACCCTCGTTTTATTGCACAGAAAATATTCGCAGAACAAAATATCAAAGACGATGACATCGTACAAATCGTCTGGGACTTGTTTGAAGTTGTTCCTGAAGTTCTGGGCGCCTTGGGTAAAGTAAAAAATCCATGGCCAAATGTAGACGCCCATTCTGGTGCATTATTGGTACACTATGGTTTGAAAGAATACAGTTTCTATACCGTTCTTTTTGGAGTTTCCAGAGCGCTGGGTGTACTTGCACAATTGTGTTGGGATAGGGCTTATGGACTTTCACTCGAAAGACCAAAATCTATTACTACAGAATGGCTCAAATCTTTTGTCAACGAAAATAAATAAGCTTACTAAATATGAAGTTTCCAGAAAATTTAAAATACACCAAAGAACACGAGTGGATCTTAATCCATGAAGATGGCACTGCAACTGTAGGTATCACTGATTTTGCACAAGGCGAATTGGGAGACATCGTTTATGTTGAAGTTGAAACGGTAGGAGAAACGATTGAAAAAGACGAAATCTTTGGAACAGTAGAAGCTGTAAAAACAACATCAGATCTATTTATGCCTGTATCTGGAGAAGTGATTGCCTTCAATCCCGAGCTGGATGAAGCTCAAGGAGACAATCCTAGCCTAATCAATTCAGATGCTTATGGTGAAGGATGGATTGTAAAGATAAAATTGACCAATGCTGACGAATTAAATGATTTGTTGTCGGCTGAGGCATACGGAGAGTTGATTGGATAAAAACTTTTTTTTAAAGTTTCACACCAAAATTTTAAGTTACTACATCTTATAACAAATGAGTGAAAGAAATTTTAAAGTGAATTTTAAGTATCTCATAGCCATTTTTTGGACATTGTTGATTTTTACTGGTTGTATGGTATCATCGTCAATGTTGAAGGTAAATGGTGTAGATAATATAGTAGGTTTTGACAAATTGGCGCATTTTATCTTGTATAGTGTATGTTCTTGGCTGTGGATGACAGCTTTGATGTCCGATAAAACAAGGAAAAATGCCACTTTATATACCATCTCAGGATTGATCATTCTGGGATTTATCACAGAGTGTTTGCAGGCTGGATTGACCAAAGATAGAAGTTTTGAATTTTACGATATCTTGGCAAATGTGGTCGGAACAATATTTGGCACAACTATTTTTTTGAAATTACTGTAGGGTTTTTATATTTGCTAAGCCATCCTAAGAAAATGGTTTTGCTGTAAATATATAGCAATCGTTTAAAGTTTAAAAAATTATTTAATATGTTTAAAGGACTAGAATTTTCGGGCTCAACAGTAGGCTTGGCTCTTTTGGGATTGGTCCTGGTAACTCTTGGAACTATTTACTTTCTTAGAAATAGATTTAAGGGGCAACTTGGGTCTTTAACAGAAAAGTACATGAATAAGAAGTGGAAGTCTCCACTCGCTGCTAGAACCAAGTATCCAGATGTAGACAGTTTTTCTTTCTACAGACCTTTCCTTCTTTGGGGTTTACTTGGAGCAACAGCTACCACATTGTTTGCCCTCAACTGGACCCAGAGAGACGCTAAGGTTTATGTACCTGAAGACGCCTTGGTATGGGAAGAAGAAATTGAAGTTGAGCCACCTCGTACGGCTGAACCACCTCCACCACCACCGCC
>JAKQLF010000265.1 GCA_029567325.1 Bacteroidota bacterium
AGAAAGGAGTTGCAATCAAAGTGTAAACAGCAAAATTACCTTTTGTAAAAATGGAAATAGTGATCAAAACCGCGGAAACGATGCTGTAAATGGTCAGCAACTTTGCGGGTCTGATGAAAGACATGAGATAGGTTCCCATAAATCGCCCCAACATAAATCCAACCATAGCAATAGAACCCCAAAGAAATGCAGCTTGTTTCTCAGGTATATCTTGGACATATTTTGAATACCGAATGAAAAAACTACCAATTCCCACTTGACCACCCACGTAAAAGAATTGAGCCAAAACAGCAAGTTGTACAGATTTTTTGTTTAAAACACTCAGTGAAAACTTAGCATTTCCTTCACTTGATTCTTCCTTGAATTCTGGTATTTTGTAAAACATAAACACCGCTATAACCAATATGACGGCCAAACCCATGATGAGGTATGGAATTTTTACAGTATCAGCTTCGGTTTGTAAATAAGCATTCAAAGCTGATGTGTCCATCGACTGCAATTCTGCACTACTGTGTTCTACCCCAGAGAGGATAAAAACCCCACCAATAATGGGTGCTATAAATGCGCCCACTCCATTGAAAGATTGCGCAAAATTGAGCCTTTGTGCAGCTGTATTTGCATCACCCAATTTGGTAATGTAGGGATTGGCAACAGTCTCCAAAAAGGTGGCTCCAGTAGCCATAATAAATAATGCAACTAAGAAAAACACATAACTTCTCGTTCCTGCTGCTGGTATAAATAACAAAGCTCCGATTGCATAAAGCAATAGTCCAAAAAGGATTCCTTTTTTATAACCAAATTTGTGCATAAACCAACCTGCCGGTATAGCCGCCAGAAAATATCCAATATATACTGCGGAGTCTATCAAAGCAGATTTTGCATCTGATAATTGACATGCTTTTTTAAGATGCGGGATTAAAATGGGATTGATGTTATGCAAAAATGCCCATAGAAAAAATAAACTTGTCACCAGTATAAAGGCAACTCTGTAAAGCGACTTGTCTGCCATTTTAGTAAATGTGTGCGATGATTTAAATTTATTGCAATATCAGAAAATTAATATTTTGTACATAATTAATCGATTACTTTTTAAATGATATTCTATAAATAGGTCGATTTATTAGATATTATACATTTTACTTATCTTTACTTTATGCAAATCCTTCTGTTAAAACTAAATGAACTTGATTGTTTTGTTGGACAAATTTCATCCCAAATGTCCCCTCATTTCCAAAATTAAACATAATGAATTACTTTCACTTCTCAACTAAATAATACAAATGTCGCCACAAGAACGATTTGAATCTTTACAATTGGATTTACCGCCAGCACCTGCGCCAAAAGGTGTTTATAAACCTTGTTTGATAGTCGACAATTTCCTTTATGTTTCTGGTCATGGTCCAGCCTTAGATAAAACTCAACTGATGATCGGTAGAATTGGCGAAAGCGTTGACATGGAATATGGGAAATTGGCAGCTAGGCAAACTGGTCTGGCTATTTTGTCTACCATCATTGCAAACCTTGGAAGCTTGGATAGAATAAAAAGAGTGGTAAAATTACTGGGAATGGTCAATTGTGTACCGGATTTTGAACATCACCCTGCAGTCATTAATGGTTGTAGTGAATTATATGCAGATATTTGGGGTGTTGAAAATGGCATTGGAGTGAGAAGCGCTGTTGGAATGGGTTCGTTGCCTCAAAATATCACCGTCGAAATTGAAGGTCTTTTTGAATTGCATGTTTAAAACACCGCTATATGTATAATATAGGTAATATTGAACAAATTGACACTCCTGCTCTACTTGTCTTCCCTGACTTAGTGAAACACAACATTGATCTTGCTGTCAAAATGTGTCCAGATGTACAAATGCTTTGGCCGCACATCAAAACACATAAGACCAAAGAAGTGATCATGATGTGTCAAGAGGCTGGCATTCAAAATTTCAAATGTGCAACTATTGCGGAAGCGGAACTACTTGCAGTTTGTGGTGTAAGAAGTGTATTGGTAGCTTACCAATTGGTTGGTATCAAAGTCAATCGCTTTTTGGAATTGAAAGGCAAATTTCCGAAAACTCATTTTGCTTGCTTGATTGACAATCAGGATTTGGTTGCATACTATGCCAATGCTGCAGAGACATTTGGTACAGAAATACATGTCTATATAGACATAAATTCAGGCATGAATCGCACCGGGATTTTGCCCGAAAATGCGTTTGATTTGGCAAAAATTATTGAGGAAACGCCTAGGGTGAATTTGCTGGGTATCCATGTTTACGATGGTCATGTCAGAGATGTAAACATAAGCCAACGAATCCTAGATTGTCACTCCGCTTTTGAAAAAATCAGCCTGCTAAAACAAAATCTGGATGATTATTTCAAAACATCCATCGAGATTATAGCTGGAGGTTCTCCAACTTTTCCGATTCACGCAAATAGAAAAGATGTTACTTGCAGTCCTGGAACTTTTGTCTTTTGGGATTACGGATATCAACTTTCTTGCCCTGAACAAAACTTCATACCTTCAATTTGGATTGCCACACGTATTATTTCGATTATTGATGATCAAACTATTTGTACGGACTTAGGTCATAAAGCTGTAGCCGCCGAGAATGCGCTGGATAAACGCATTTATGTACTCAATGACCCCGATTTAAAAGTAATCGGCCAAAGCGAAGAACATTTAATTTTGCATAAAAAAGAAAAACATCAATACAAGGTCGGTGATATCTTGTTTGCACTCCCCTACCATGTTTGTCCGACCATTGCACTTTACAATGAATTACATGTGGTTCAAAATCAAGAGCTTACAAATGAGGTGTGGAATGTCACAGCTAGAAGTAGAAAAATCACTATTTGATGATGGAAAATCATTCAACCAAATAAAATCAACGCCATGTTTATTTTTGATGCTCACCTGGATTTAAGTATGAATGCCATGGATTGGAACCGAGACTTGACACAATCCATTGATTCTTTGAATGGACGGGAATCAGGTCAGATTGATTTACCAGGTCGGGGAAATGCAACGGTAACTTTTGAGGAGCTTCGCAAAGGAAATATTGGAATGGTTGTCGCAACTCAAATCGCCAGATATACAGCTAAAGACAATGCTTTACCAGGCTGGCAGTCTCCACAGCAAGCATGGGCACATACTCAAGGACAATTGGCATGGTATAGAGAAATGGAGGCTTGCGGTGAGTTGGTACAAATCAAAAACTTGACAGCGCTACATGCTCATATAAATGATTGGCAAGCGGAAGGAACGATCGACAAAAAAGCAATTGGGTATATTTTGAGTTTGGAAGGAGCAGACTCAATCGTGGATGTAAGTTATGTAGAACGAGCTTTTAATTATGGCCTCCGTGCCATTGGTCCAGCTCATTATGGTCCTGGAAGATACGCTTTTGGGACAAATGCCTCTGGTGGATTGGGCTTGAAAGGAAGGGAACTACTCAAAGAAATGGAACACTTGCAAATCATACTAGATGCAACCCACCTCTGCGATATCAGTTTCTGGGAAGCATTGGAAAATTTTCATGGTTTTGTATGGGCCAGCCACAACTTGTGTCGCAGTTTGGTCAATCACAATAGACAATTTGACGATGATCAAATCAAAGCTTTGATCGAGCGAGGAGCAGTAATTGGTGGAGCTTTGGATGCATGGATGATGGTACCAAACTGGATCAGAGGGCTTTCCAATGCCTCAGATTTGAACTGTTCTTTAGAAACCTTGATCGATCACTTTGATCATATTTGCCAACTGGCTGGAAATGCAGATCATATAGCTCTTGGAACCGATCTAGATGGAGGATTTGGCACAGAACAATGTCCGCATGATTTAACTTCTATTGCAGATCTGAACACATTACCCGACCTACTTCAAAAACGAGGTTATAGTTCAGAGGATGTTAAAAAAATATTGCACGGCAATTGGATTGAATTTTTAAACCGTGCCTGGGCAAATTTGGAATAAGAGAAAGGTTTGTTTTAGATTTGATTTTTTTAAAATGGAGTTTAACTTTGTATGAGCTCAAGTAACCCGACAAAATGTACCACAATCTTATAAGGGTTTTTTCTACCCTCGCCGTAACAATTGGTTTCCAACTTTCATTAAATGCATCAATTCTATATGTAACTTCGGTGGGATCTGGACTCGCAAATGGAAGTTCATGGACAAATGCTTTTCCAGAATTGCAATTGCAGTTTGCGATTAACTCTGCCAACAGTGGAGATAGCATATTTGTTGCTTGTGGTACATACAGAACGACTTCAAGTTCAAATAGATCCATTTCCTTTTCTATGAGAAACAATGTGAAGATATTTGGTAGTTTCCAAAGCTTTGAAAATCAACCTAGTGAAAGATCATTTTCCTGCGGTCCTTGTTCCATTCTCAGTGGAAATATCAATAATGCAAACCTTGCCACTGATAATTCTTACAAAGTAATGCTCAACAGAAATCTCAACTCTAGCGCATTGCTGGATGGTTTTGTAATAAGGGATGGATACGATCAACGCAATCCCGCCTCGGTAGAAATGGGTCTTGGTGCAGGAATTTATAATGGAGGAAGCGGCGCCATGCCTGGCAGTGAAGGAAGTTTGTGTAGCCCTACCATTAGAAATTGTGTCATTCAAAATAATTATGCAGCATTTGGCGCAGGAATTTTCAATAATGGCCATCAAAACGGGAATGCTTCACCTATTTTGGATAATTGCATCATATTTAACAATACTGCATCGATTTCAGGAGGGGGTATTGACAACTTTGGGTGGATAAATGGTAATGCTTCTCCAACACTAAATAACTGTCTTGTTGTCAATAATTATGCAACATTGCGAGCGGGAGGAATGTATTGTTGGGGAGGTTTGGGAGGCAATGCAAATGCTCAATTAAATAATTGCACCTTTGCAAATAACCAAGCCTTGGCACTAGCAGGAGGAATCATTGCAGATAATTCCGATAATTTGGATGGTAGTCCTCCCTTTTCTGGAAATGCAAATATTGTACTCAAAAATAGCATACTTTGGGGAAATACTGCACCCCAAGGTCCACAGTTTTATCTCAATGGTGGATCGGTATCGGCGACATATTCCAATATTGATATGGCTAGCCAAACCTCGCCACACCTCCTCAATGGGTCGACCACTGGAAATCTCTTGAATTATCCAATATTTCTGGATTCAACTTCAATTATGGGTTTGGATAATTGCTTGATGACCAATGACGACGGCTATGGATTACAAATTTCTTCGTTGTGTATCAATTCAGGGTTAGATGGTGATACGCTTACACTAGATTTAGCTCAAAACAATAGGGTCATTGGCTTGAATGTGGATATGGGACCCTATGAGTTTGTTTTGCCTGACACCTGTATTTGGACTGGTAATTCCAATCAAAGTTGGGAAATAGCACAAAACTGGTTGCCTCAAAGAACACCTGATTCCAACCAGATGGTACACATTCCAAACATAGAAGAAGCCCCAAATCAACCAGTGATTCACAATCTCAACGTGATTCTCCGAAAGCTTAGGAATTTTGGAATCATACAATTGACTGGACTTGCCACCCTTACCATAAAAGAATAATTCCATGACAAATTACCTTAAAGGCTTATAAACGATTTCTTGTGAAAGTTTTAAAGAGATTTTTCAGAATAAATTTCTGGACATATACCCAAATCATTTATAATTATTTTAACATTATTAATTTATTGCTTAAATTTGTTTCAGTTAGAAATATTTTTTTTAATAAATCAATAATAAGTTATGTCAATCAACATTTTAGAATTAGTGAAGGACCAAGTATCAGGTCAATTAGCTAGTCAAGCAAGTAGTTTTCTTGGAGAATCAGAATCAGGTGTAGCAAAAGCATTGGGCGGTATCATGCCAGCATTGATGGGGGGCATGATCAACAAAGCTTCAACGGATTCTGGATCTCAAGGTTTGATGGATTTGATCGGTAAAGTCGATCTCAATAGTCTGGGAAACATTGCAGGTCTGTTTGGTGGCGGATCAAGTTCTGTTAATACCGTTCTCAACTCAGGCGGAGGCATTGTGGAGACACTCTTGGGCAGTAAAGCAGGCGGCGTTATAGATTTTATAGCAAATATGGCAGGGCTCAAAAGTTCGTCATCTTCTTCATTATTGAAAATGGCCGCACCTTTTTTAATGAGCGTAGTTGGCAAACAAATCACTGGTAAGGGAGTCGGCTTTTTGAAGGATTTGATCATGGGCCAAAAGAGTTATGTATCTGCAGCAATGCCAGCAGGTTTGAGCAATATGTTAGGTTTCTCTGACATGTTGGAAAAAATACCTGAAACAATAAAAACACCTATACAAACGAGTATTCCAACTCCACCTCCTGCACCAACTGCTTCAATGAGCACGCCAACTACCAGTGGTTCTGGTGGTGGAAGTTTACTTAAGTGGCTTTTACCCTTACTATTAGCTGGTGCAGCACTTTGGTATTTTACTAAAGACGGATGTAATAAAAAGGTAGAAGAAACAGGTATGACAGAAGCCGTTTCTGAAGTCGTGGATAGTGCTGCCATCAAGGCAAAAAATGCGATGGAGGCTACAAAAGCTTTATTCAGTAATGTCAATGCTGAGGCAAAAGCCATGTTTGATTCATTAAAATTGGAAACAGGATCAGCGCCAGAACAAATCAAAAACTATATTGATGCTGGTTTCAACGGAGACCCTATGTTTTTAATCAAAAATGTAAATTTTGCAAGTGGATCAGCTTTACTTTCAAAAGAAGCACAGAAGGAAGTAGATCACTTAGCTTCATTATTAAAAGCATATCCTGGTGTAAAAATTGAAATCAATGGTCACACCGATAATACTGGCGATCCAGCCAAAAATCAGACTTTATCTGAAGCTAGGTCAGCATCTATCATGGGCCGCTTGATTGCTCAAGGAGTAGAAGCAACTCGATTGAAAGCTCAGGGTTTTGGACAAACTCAACCAATTGCAGACAATACAACTCCGGAAGGAATGGCTAAAAATAGAAGGATAGAATTGAAAGTTGTTCAATAAATTATCAATCTTATAAATGATGGGAGATAAAAGTAGTGACTTGCTTTTATCTCTTTTTTTTTTTAAATTTTTTTCGAAATATTTTAAATCCTCCTTTGCTACATTTTGGTTGAACAGATAACTTCAATTATCAAATAAAGTCTTATCCGTAATTAAACGTTTAATTACGGATAATTTCTATCTATCAATAGTTTCTTCGATTTATATTTGAATCCAGAAAAACTATAGAAAAATGAGATATTTAGACCCGAAAAATGACCTAATATTCAAACGAGTATTTGGAGAACATCCCAAAATTACCATTTCCTTTTTGAATGCTTTATTACCCTTGGAGCCAGGACAAAAGATTCTTGAGATTGAATATTTGCAAACTGAATTAGTTCCTGACACTCCTGCAATTGTAAAAAATTCAATTGTGGATGTAAGGTGTAAAGATACTTTAGGTCGACAATTTATTGTCGAGATGCAAATGTTTTGGTCCAATGCTTTTATGAATCGTGTTTTCTACAATGCCTCAAAAGTCTTCGTCAGGCAGTTAAAAAAAGGTATTAAATATAAGAAAATTATGCCTGTTTATGCCTTGTCTCTTGTAAATGAAAATTTTGAAAAAGACATTGATGATTACTACCATCATTATCAAATGAGACATCAAAAACATAGCTCCAAAAAAATAGATGCCATACATCTGATTTTCATAGAACTACCTAAATTTACCTACAAAAATCATAGTGAAAAGAAACTTACAGTCCTTTGGTTGCGTTACCTTAGTGAAATGGATAAATTAATGAGCATGAAGGAAGAAAAATTCTCTTTGCCTCCTGAAATTTTGGAGGCTATGGAACTCACTAATGAAAGTAATTATACACCAGAACAACTGCTCGCCTATGACAAATACTTGGACGCCATTCGTACTGAAGAAATGTTTAGGGAAGACGCTGAAGAAAGAGAAGCTCTAAGAGAAGCTCGGGGAGAAGCTCGAGGTGAAGCAAAGGGTGAAAGAAAAAAAGCATTAATGACAGCCAAAAACCTTAAAGTATTAGGTTTATTGTCAAACAAACAAATTGCAGATGCCACTGGCCTCACCATGGAAGAAGTTGAGGAACTTTAGTCGCATTTCTTAGCTGAAGTCAAGGCGGATGATGGTATTTTTACATAAAGTCTATACTATACAAAAACCATGACCCGCAGATAAGAACTCTATGATTCTATCTTTATGGAATTCAATGTTGACAAACCCGAACTAAATTTTAAATATAACTGAAAAAGTTATACTTCGGCCATCTGATGGCCAAATGCCAGGTCCCGGATAAAATAAAGGACGTTTTGTAAAATACTGCTTATCAGTTAAATTATTAATGCTGGCTTTCAATTTAATATTTCTGTTGACATTAAGAGTGGAGTTAATATCCAGCAAAGTATATGCTGGCACTAAGCCAATTGTGCCCGTGGCATTAGGTGCAACTGTATTTAACGGATCGGCAAAGGAACTTGCGGTATGACTTAACAATGTTGAAAAGCTTATTTTTTTTATCTGAAAAGTTGCTCCCGTTCTACTAATTACATTCGGTACACTTTCTATTTTTTTCCCTTTTATGTCAACGTTTTCATTTCCTGATTTTAAGTTTCCCGAAACATATTTGCCATCCATGATGGATGTGGAGGTAAATACAGTAAGCTGAATGAATTTTGAAACAGGCCAACTTCCTTGTACAAACATTTCAATTCCTTTAGTAACTGAATTACCAATATTTGTACGATAAGTGTAAAAATCACCATTTGCCTCATTCATTGCTAGCGTACCAAATCTATTGTTGTACCGCAACATAAAACCGGTAATATCCCATTTGATGTATTTGTATGAGCCTCTGTAACCGACTTCCGCGTTATATCCATCTGCATCCTTTATGTTGGGATCAACTTTTTCAAAAATAGATCCAGGGACTATATCTTTGAAAAGCATAGGCCTGTATGTTTGCGAAAAACCACCATATAATTCGCTTGTAAGACTAGGTTTATATGAAAAACTAGCTCCAAAAAGCGGAAATTTCCGTTTGATTGATACAGGAATTTGATTCTCAGGATAATATATAATGTTGCCATCCATTTGACTTTCACCCGATTCAAATCTAGCACCAAAGTTTAAAGAAAGTTTAGAGGTAACACTGAAACTGTTTTCTGCAAAAAGTGCTAAATTATTGGTTTTGAAATGCATATCTCTGCCCCATACTGGATCAATCAAAGTCAAATCATAATCAAAGCCAGCCGTTCCTTTGCCCAACTGTGTACGGTGCAAATTGTTGTTCATCATTTGCACTCCAGCAATAATATAGTTATTGATACCAGCTAATTTATAATTATGCATCAGCCTTAATTCTTGAGTATAGCTATTAAATCTGTCAATATCAACTTGCCTGTTGTTGTATTGTCCAAGGGCAAGATTTATGGTATCTTTAATAGTGGCAGGTTTATCGTATATCACACTAGCCCTTTGTCCAATAACTGCTGATGATACAAACTGCAAATTTGTTTGATCAGTTATTTTATATTTCAGGGTTAAAGAAGGAATATTTATAGTAGGATTAAAATAATTTCTAAATCTAGTGGCTTGGCGAGGGTTTTGTATAAACATAAAATCTGTCAATGGGCCCGGAATGCAGTAATTATAATTTGATCTTACCCAATCCAAACGTATGAAAAGGTTTTCATTTGGATCAAATGTTAAATTCGCGCCTTGTGCATCATAATCTGTGTGTTCATTATCTCGGTATCCCCCTCGTGTTCTTTGGGTGTAATATGCATAGTATTTTATTTTATTAATTTTACCTCCTATTGCATTATAGGAACTTAATAAATTAAATGACCCTATTGTATTAAAACTTTCAAAACCAATTCGTTTAGTTGTATCAGCTTGTTTGGTAACATAATTCATCATACCTCCAAATTGAGCTCCGTATTGCAAAGAACTTGTACCTCGAATCAATTCAATTTTTTCGACACTTTCCATTGGAATGCTATAGTGGCTAGCTGGATAAGCATATAAATCTGAATTTGAAATAGCACCATCCTTGCGTTGATTGAATTCCCAACCTCTGTGTGGGTCAAGACCTCGTGTTGCAATATTTATTTGGTTGCCACCCTCCATATCATAGATAAAAACGCCAGGCACTTTTGCAAAAAGTTGTCTCCCTGTTCTTTCAGTGATATTTGCGTCTAAAGATGTAATGGAAATTACCTCATTTTTTTTACCAGAATATAAAAATACTCCAGAAACTTGGTCAAGCCTTAAAATGTCATTTTTGATTGCCTGGGCTTCAATTGTAACGGAGGGAAGTAATTTTTTTTGTAAGGTATCCTCAGTTTGTGCAGTCAATAATCCTAAAGTACTAATGAAACATACTATCGTTAAACTATTTCTTACCATTTTGCAGATTATTTTAAATATTGCGCAAAAGTAATATTTGTTAAGAGTTAGAACAAGTATGTGTCCAGTCTTATTACACTAAATCAGTTAAAGAAAGCTATATTTAGACTAATTATAATATTGAGCCAAAAAATACCTTAATTCATTATTTTTTTACCACTACCCAAAAATAATTACACAAGAAAAATAATTTGACTATTGAAGGCTAATCAAAACCTTAGCTCTCAACTTAGTAGCACAAACAAACCCGCTCCAGCCAGATACCCAGCTAAAGCCAACCAACTGATCTTTTTAAAATACCAGATGAAATCAATTTTTAAGATTCCCATGATGGCAACACCAGCAGCACTTCCAATGATGAGAACACTACCTCCAGTGCCTGCACAGTAAGCAAGGAATGTCCAGAAATTATGATCCATGCCAAAAGTTTCCAAAGGATACATAGCTATACAAGCAGCAACTAATGGTACGTTGTCAACTATGGCAGACAAAAGGCCTATAATAATGTTTATTACGTAAATATTCCCTACATTTTCATTGAGGTAATTGGCAACTGATGAAAGGATTCCAAGCGTTTGTAATGCCGCTACTGCTAACAAAATACCTAAGAAAAATAATATACTGGGCGTGTCTACTCTTCTGATGATGGCACTGATAGAATATTTGTTTTTTATTTCTTCTCCTTTCCCCCTATGAATGATGTCAGTATAATACCATAATACTCCTAAGCCAAATAAAATACCCATAAATGGAGGTAGGTGTGTCATTGATTTGAAAAAAGGAATAAACAACAAAGCTCCTACACCCAATAGTAATACATTCCTAGATTCACTTTTTGAAACAGATAGATGCTGTTCATCGTCTGAGGGTGCTACGGACTCAATGGCCTCATTGTTTTTCATGAAAAACGTCGCAAGAAGCAAGGGTACTAACAAGCACACTACACTTTCTATAAAAATTGCTGATATTATCTTGAAAGAAGAAATCTGCCCACCAATCCATAACATGATGGTGGTAACGTCCCCTATAGGAGACCAGGCACCTCCAGCATTTGCCGCTATAACAACAAAACTACCCATCAACCACTGGTCTTCCTTCGCTGACATCAGCTTTTTGATCAACATGGTCATGACGATTGCTGTTGTAAGGTTGTCAAGTATTGCAGATAGGAAAAATGTAACTATTGAAATAAGCCATAGCAATTTAATTCTAGATCGTGCTTGTATACGGTCTGTTATCACATTAAAGCCCTCATGCGCATCTATGATTTCAACGACAGTCATTGCACCTAAAAGAAAAAATAATATACTGGCGATTTCACTTACATGGCCTTCAAAAAGGGAGTGCAATGCTTCTGTTGCGTCTTCTATTCCAGTTGGTAAAACTATACTCGATTTGAGTACTACAACCCCAACCCATAAAATAGCTCCTAACAAAATTGCAGATGCAGCCTTATCTAGCTTCACCAAATGTTCAGTGGCTATAAGCAAATAGCCTAGAATAAAAATACAAACAATAATTGCAAGTCCCATTGCGTCAGAAATTTAATTTGTTTTGGCAAATAGCAACGGAAATAGATTTATCAACATGTTCATCTGAAAATTTGCAAGACTGGATTTTGTATCTGAGAGTGATCATGAAATTATACTATCAATCCCCTCTTTTACTTGCGCTAATTCACAACAATTACATTTTGGTTAATCAAATTTCAGTTTGGTAAAAATTTTAAAACTACGCTATCAGGATATCTGAGTCATACTCATTGGTCGTGGCAATGTAATTTCAAAACAAAATTAATTGGAAAATTGAGCCAATAACCAAAGTGATCAAAAATATTTCATGCAAATTTTAACAAAACTGCTCCATGAACTTATTTTTGCATATTCTGCAGGCTAGATATTTGACTTTCGTTTGAGTTTTGGAATGTGTTCCGATGATTTACAACTTCACCGACGATGATGATGGAAGGATTTGTCATCTGGTGATGCTCAGCTTTGAAGGCGATATCATTTACATTACCAAAAATTATTTTTTCCTCTGGAGTTGAGCCGTTTTGGATGATGGCTACTGGTGTCTGATGTTTCCCAAAAGCTCTGAATATTTGCATGATGTCTTCAAGTTTTGACATAGCCATGAGAATCACCACAGTTGCCGAAGATTGTGCAGCTAATTGTACATCGTTGGAGATGTCACCAGATCTTGTTGTCCCAGTCGTCACCCAAAAACTCTCACTTACGCCTCTTAAAGTTAAGGGTATTCCTGCGAGGGAAGGAACTGCAAGGGCGCTAGATATACCTGGAACGATTTCAACATCCATTCCAGCTTCTTGCGCTGCCATTATTTCTTCTTGAGCCCTTCCAAACACTGATGGATCGCCTCCTTTGAGTCTTACTATGTTTTGATATTTGCTACCCATCTCAACAATCAATTGATTTATTTCTACCTGAGACAAGGCGTGACATCCATATCTTTTTCCTACAAACGTCTTCACTTTAGCCTGAATGGCATGGCTCAAAAGTGCATTATTAGCCAGCGCGTCATAAAGAATTACATCTGCTTTCTCCAATATTTTAATAGCCTTCAAGGTTATTAAATCTGGATCTCCAGGTCCCGCTCCAACTAAAAACAGTTTTGACATTCGCTCAATTTTATACAAAACTACGTATATTTACGTAAATCCGAATAGTAAATTGGATATTTTCTTAAAAAAAAAACAAAGTTACTTGTAAAAATGCGAAAAGCCCAAGATTTCTTTAAATCTCAGGCTGTTTCGACTAAGGTCTCAAAATAAGAAAACTACATCTTATAGAAAATCCCCTAAGGGAAAACAATGTTCTTTTAATCGAAAGCAAATTTAGACAATCTTGCGGCACATTGAATATAATATATATAAAAAAAACAAATAAATTATTTATTAATGTACAGCTTGCTGATAATTAAGGCTTTGAATCAGGATGTCAAAGCATAAAATAGATAATTAATGAAAATTTAGGGATGAAATTTAAAAAGTGCCCGGAACAAGACTTGAACTTGCACGTGTTGCCACACACGCCCCTCAAACGTGCCTGTCTACCAATTTCAGCACCCGGGCATTTTTAAATTCAGGCTGCAAAACTAAGAAAATTTATCATATGTAAGAACTGAATATAAAATTTTTGCAAGAAAACATGTTCCGCTTTCTGCTTACCCCATTTTTTGGGTTTATTTCTTCTTTTCGAGTATAGTATTATAATAATTCACGAAAAAATCCATTGACTCTGGATTTCTCATGGCGTCTGGAGAAAAGGATTTGGATAATTCCTTGCCAATGAGAATTTTCTTTACCGGAGCTTCCATTTTTTTTCCACTTATGGTATAGGGAATGTCCGGAACTTCTATGATTTCATCAGGGACATGCCTGGGTGAACAGCGTATTTTTAGCTTTTGTTTGACTTTTTCGATAAGAGCTTCATTCAAAATTTCATTGTCCTTCAATTTGATAAACAACGGCATATATCCTGAACCATCAGCTTGCTCAAGATTGACTATTAATGCATCTGCAACTTCTTCAACATCATTCAAGACATTGTAGATTTCAGCGGTACCTATCCTAACACCATTGCGATTGAGCGTAGCATCTGATCGCCCAAAAATGGTGATCTGGCCAGCATCGTCGATGGATATCCAATCTCCATGCCGCCAATAATCTCCATAATCATCAAAATAACTTTGCTTATATCGCTCTTTGCTGGCATCATTCCAGAAATAGATTGGCATACATGGCATAGGCTTTCTGACCACCATCTCCCCTACTTCATTCCATATAGAATGCCCACTGTCATCCAGAGCGACAATATCAGCACCTAAGGCTCTACCTTGAATTTTCCCTTGGAAAACTGGGCTCAAAATATTACTTCCGACAAATGCAGTGCAAACATCGGTACCTCCGCTCATCGAACACAACCAAACATCAGACTTTATGTGTTTATAAACATATTCAAAAGTTTCTGGCGGTAGTGGAGAACCAGTACTGCCTATAGATCTCAATGCGCTCAAATCAATATTTGCTTCCTGAGTATCTATTTTATTCTTCATACAAGCCACCAAATAGGGAGCGCTAGTACCAAAATGATTAATTCCTATTTCTGCAGCTTTCTGCCACAAAAAGTGAAGACCACTAAAGGCAGCACTTCCTTCGTAAATCACTACGGTCGCACCCGCTAACATACTTGCTTGCGCAAAATTCCACATCATCCACCCTGTCGTGCTATACCAATAAAAAAACTCACCTTTACGCACATCGTTTTGCAATACTAAATACTTCAAATGTTCCAATAACATGCCTCCATGGGAATGAGTTATTGCCTTTGGCTTTCCTGTTGTTCCAGAAGAATACA
The DNA here is from genome assembly GCA_029567325.1 of Bacteroidota bacterium. Classification (GTDB taxonomy): domain Bacteria; phylum Bacteroidota; class Bacteroidia; order Chitinophagales; family Saprospiraceae; genus JADKBO01. Next base: position 14,833 of record JAKQLF010000265.1, read on the forward strand.
AAATCCAGATAGGATCATTGAATCCTACTCTGTTGAACTGAAATGTTTGATGATCAAATTTGTAACAGTCAAGAATCGACACTGATCTTTCGGGGATAAAAGCTGTCGAAATATATGGAACGAAAATTACTTGTTTTATAGATGGAAGTCGCTCAATGATCGCTTTTGCATCAACCTGTTTGTCGTATATTTTTCCATTATAACTGTATGCCGTTGAGATAAAAAGAATCTTTGGTTGAATTTGCTCAAATCTTTCAACTACTGCTTCTACGCCAAAGTCTAGTGAACAACAAGACCAGATGGCTCCAATACTCAATGTGGATAAACAAGCCAATGAAGCTTCAGGAACATTTGGCAAATAAGCTGCAACTCGATCACCTTTTTCCAAACCAAATGATTGCAAAGCACAAGCCAGCGACTTCATTTTATCAAAAAAATCTGAATAATAAATTGGCCTTGGTTCTGAATTGACTTCATCAAAATGGATCATAACTGGACCTGAAGTCGGAGCCCTCAAATATAGGTGTTCGGCATAATTGAGTGAAATTCCTTCAAACCAATTTACATCAGGCATTTTTCCTTGAAGCACCTGGTGGTAAGAACCAGAATATTGTATAGAAAAATAACTTAAAATATGCTCCCAAAAGATTGACGAATGCTCCGTTGACCAAACAAAAAGAGATTGATAATCCTCAAAATAAAGGCCTTTATTTTCGCGCTGCCACGTCATAAAAGCTACGATATTGGAATCAGCTATTAATGAGGAGGAGGCTTTAAAAAGAAATTCTTTCATAACACTAAGTTATGAAAGAATTTCTTTACTTTTCTATGAAATAACGGTGAAATTAAAGGGATTTATTTGACCGTTATTAATAAAAATATAATTTCTACAAGTTATTCAACCATACGTTTCCTATAAACGGAATTGCAGTTGATTGACTCTGTCAGCTACAATTTTTCCAAGTCTCAAACCTTCCACACAATCCATTCTTGGGTGAACACCTAAATATATTCTTGAAATAGCATTTTCTTCAGCTAATTCTTTAAAAGACAAATATGTACGTGGTTCGCCATAAAATTCTGTTCTACCTGCATGACATTTATCTGTAAAAGGAAACGAAGAACCAAAAAATGCTGTAAAAATGCCTTCTTGAATTCCACCAAAAGTAGAGTGACCAGAAGGATATCCAGGAAATGGAGGAGTGAGGCCTTCATTATTTATACCTCGTCCCAAAATTGGTTTGAAATTAGGATCAATGTATTTGGTAATGTAGTTATATGGTCTTTCTACATTGAAAACATATTTATTATGCCATGCAACAACGGCAGCATCATTGCTTGCTAGACCAAGTTTTGCATATAAATGCAAGGCATCTTCCAAATTCATGTCAGCTTGTTCAATCAATTGATTTGCAATTGCAAATGTTCTAGCAGGAGGGCTGAAGGTCAAACCAACAATGTCATCACTCCAAAACTCAGCAATCCAAACTTCCTTATATTGTCTTCTTTTAACAGCGTCATAGACTTCTTTGAATTCTTTGTAATAAGTACTATTTGGATCAGTTGAAAATGCTGGTGGGGGTACACCTAACATGTCAGACTCTGTGATTGCAAACTTTCTTGTACGACCCCAGTGAGGAAATAAAGCTCTACTGCGATCAGGGGCCGTTGGCTCCCATAAACCTTCACCAACAGGTGCTTTATAAGAAGCAGGTTGTGGGTCAACAATTTGTTGTTCTGCTTGAACATCTGTTTTTGCAAATCTAACAACTGCTGCTGCAACATCCCTTCCCCAATCAATGGAAGCTTCAACTACTTCTTCAGCAACACCTACAGAATATTTTTCCTTCAATTGTTCATAATGTTCATCAATCATTTGACCTTGTTTGAGCTCAATTCCAGTCATTAATTCCTGAAGCATAACTCTCATAGCAGCATTGATAGCAAGATCATAATGAATGATTTCTGAGGAAGGAATTGTGGGTAATCCTGGTATTCCTAAAATTTTTTCAAGGCTTCTGTATTTAGGCATAC